>DATNJO010000731.1:0-3402 GCA_035603895.1 Pyrinomonadaceae bacterium | reverse complement strand
CAGGAAAGTATAAGTACCTTCTTGTGCTTCTTCGTGGCTTCAGGTGGGCGCATCTCTACGCGCTCTTTTTGGTTTTCTGTCTCGTTCACACCGGCTGCTTCAACGAGGAACCCTCGACGTTTTACGGCAACATCGTTCCGCCACGGGCGCAAGAGCTTCGCTGGAGCGACGGCGGACTGCCGCAAACATTCGATCCCGCGTTTGCCGCGGCGCCGCCCGACACAGACGCCGTCAGGGCACTGTTCGAAGGTTTGACCGATTACGATCCACAGACACTCGCACCCATTCCGGCTGTCGCGACCCGTTGGGAGTCGTCGCACGATGGACGCGTATGGACGTTCTACCTGCGCGACAACGCGCGCTGGTCCAATGGCGAAAAAGTCACTGCTGCCGATTTCGTTCGCTCGTGGCAACGCACGCTGAAGATCGGTCCACTCGCGCCGCACACAGAGCTGCTCGCAAACATCGAAGGCGCAACGGCAAGCGCGCCTCAACCAGACGCGGCACAACCAGCGCCCTCGCAGTCGCGTGAGCCTGCCAGGACCGCTGTGACTCCCGAACCGGCCTCGCCGTCACAACAGTTTGGCGCTGAGGCACTGAACGATCACGTCCTGCGCGTCACGTTGCAACACGCCGACAACAGTTTTCCCGCTCTCGTGGCCCATCCGGTGTTTCGTCCGGTCAAACTCCCCGACGCGGATCACACAAAACCGATCGAGTCGCACGAGCTGATCTCCAACGGCGCGTTTCAACTCTCGGCTACCGAAGTAGACCGCGTCCGGCTCGAACGCGCCCGGACTTACTGGGACGGCGATTCAGTCTCGCTGGATCGTGTGACGTTTGTGAATACAACAAATCCGGAGGACGCGCTGTCCGCGTATCGCGCGGGCGAAATTGACGCCGTGACTAACGCGCCGTTCGAACCCCTCGCGCTCAAGCTTCTGGCACCTTACAAAGATTTCCGCCGCTCAACGTTTGGTGCGTTGACCTACTACGTCTTCAACGTCGATCGCCAACCATTCGACGACGTGCGCGTGCGCGAAGCACTCGCCTTAGCGATCGATCGCGAACGCGTCAGTCGTGACGATCTCGGCGGCGCGACCGAACCCGCCGGGAGGTTCCTGCCTGATGCGATGTCGGGCGAGAAGCCGGTGGTCGAGAAGACGGAGTTGTTGGACCACGACGTCAATCAAGCGCGCCAACTGCTTGCGGATGCGGGTTATCCGGATGGCGACGGCTTTCCCGTGATCAGACTACTGATCAATCGCAACGAACAACAGCGCATCGTGGCCCAGGCTATCGCCGCAATGTGGCGCGTGGCGCTGAACATCGAAACCGAGATCGTGATCAAGAACTGGGACGAATACGAAGCTGCGATCAAAACCGGCGATTACGACGTTGTTCGTCGTGGCCTGGTGATGCAGACCACGAGCGAAACGACAAATATCGCGATGTTGTTTGGCCGTGATACGAATCCGGCGCCGGTTGAACCGATGGAAGGCTCGGCGGGCAATGCAGCGACACCCGAGCCGCAACGTCCCGTTTTGATCGACACGGAAGCGCAGGCGTTGAAAGAGCTCAAGGCGATGCCAATTTACTTCGCCTCGTCTTATTCATTGGTGAAGCCATACGTGTCGGGATTCGATCTGAACGTGCTCGACGTGCCTTCGTTAAAGCGCACGCGTTTGGACACGAACTGGAAAGAGCAGGCACGGTGACGGCTTCAGAGGTGATCGCGGACGGTGGCGTGGTTGCGTTTCGCACCGACACGTTCTACGGCCTCGGGGTCGATCCTTTCAATGCCGCGGCGGTCGCGCGTCTCAGAGGACTCAAAGGCCGCGAAGACAACAAACCGATACTGCTGTTGATCTCCGACGCGGAGCAGGTTGAACGCCTAATCGCGGATAGTTCAGATCAATTTAAGATCGCTGCGCGAGAATTTTGGCCAGGCCCGCTGACGATCGTCGGTTCCGCGGTTGCTGAGTTGCCGGAAGCGATCACCGCGGGCACTGGAACAGTCGGTGTTAGATTGCCGGTTGACGAAAGCGTTCGCGAATTTGTTCGCGAGTGCGGCGGCGTGTTAACGGCGACGAGCGCGAACCCTGCGGGACGCGAACCGGCACGTTCGGCGCGGGAAGTCGCGAGTTATTTCACAGATACTATCGACTTGATCGTCGATGGCGGCGAAGTTACCGCCACGGAACCTTCGACGGTTTTGGACGTATTAAGTTTTCCGCCGCGCATCGTTCGTGAAGGCGCAATCCGGCGCAGCGTCATCGAGCAGCTTTTTGCTTAATATGACCAGAGCCACAAAAAGGCACAAGAAGCACAAGGGTGTTAGCAAAATCCTTTGTGCTTTTTGTGCCTCTTTGCGGTTATACGGCAAGCTATGACTAGCGAAATCACCATCACCCTTCCGACAAACGTAAGCACCACCCTGAGTACCTTTATTGCTGCGGCGAAAAAGGCGTTTGGCGACCATCTGCTCTCGGTGGTTCTTTACGGAAGCGGCGCCGAAGGAAAACTTCGTCCTACCTCCGATGTCAATCTGATTCTTCTGCTGAGTGCATTCGATCGGGGTTTGGCGGATCAGTTACGCGAACCTTTGCGCCTGGCCCAGGCGGCGATCAAACTGCGCGTAATGTTTCTCCTGGAGGACGAACTCAAACCGGCTTCGCAGGCATTTGCCGTTAAGTTTGCCGACATCACGCGACGGCGATTGATCCTCTACGGCGCAGATCCTTTCGCTTCGATCTCGGTTTCCAGAGACGATGCGATCGTTATCTTGAAACAGAGATTGCTGAATCTGACGCTGCGTTTGCGTGAAGCTTACATCGTGCGCAGTCTTCGCGAAGAGCAACTCGCGGCAGTCATCGCCGACGCTGCTGGACCACTGCGATCGTGTGCATCAACCCTACTTGAACTTGAAGGCCGCGCCGCATCATCGCCAAAGGACGCGCTCGAACAGTTCGCCAAGGCGTCCGTCAGTGCGGCTCACGACGTACAACTCATCACCGAAGCGCGTCAACGACACGCGCTGCCACCCGGCGCCGCTGCGCCTGCCCTCTTTCACCTAATCGAATTGGCCCACGCGATGTGGGCTCGCGCCACTGAACTAAAGTGAGGCTTCAAGGATGAATCCCTTCGATCTTCCCGGTCCGGAGTTTCTCTTCTTCTTCATCGGATTGAGTGTGGTCGCGATCGTCGCGCTGGTTGTCACGCGAAAGATTGCCGAACGATCTGCGATGCCAAAACTCGATCTTTCCGATCCGTACTTGATTGCTTACCTGCGCGGTGCTGAACCTGAGACGCTGCGCGTCGCGGCGGTTTCGTTGATCGATCGCGGTTTGCTTGTGGCTACCGGAACACAGCTCCAGGCGGCGGAGAAAGCCTCGCCGGACG
>DATNJO010000730.1:0-3481 GCA_035603895.1 Pyrinomonadaceae bacterium | reverse complement strand
TCCTCCCCTTTTCGTAATATTCTCGGGCGTACTTCTTGGCACCCTGGCGCAACGCCCTTCTCCTCCTGGTACGGTAGCCAACCCGCCAAAACCGGCACTTTCACTCACTTTGGAACGATCGGCGATAAGAGAGAATGACCAATTGCAGGCGAAGATTTGGATCTCCAACGAATGGGACAAGCCGATTTCAGACGTTATCTTGCGAGTAAACACCCCAACATTGCCTAATAACGATGATCGGCTACATCAATCAACACAGAAATTCTTAACGTGGAGTAATACTAGTTGTGCCGACTGGAAGAATGCGATTGAGGACGCTGCAAAGATTGGCACAATCGGCCCTCGCGATTTTCGTGAAGTTACGGTTTGTTTGAAGAGTGGGCCGGACGTCTTGATTGGCGATTTCAATGTCTTATTCATTTGTGAATACGCGTGGGCCGTCGAAAACGAAAAGGGCCGTTCTTTTGTGACCGCCGAGAAAACTCTGAAGTCGAATTTGTTGGGCAGCGACAGCGTGGCCGGTGTGCCGATCACCCTGGCTGCTTTTATCGTGCCCGGCCTGTTTTTCTGGATAGTAGTGGGCTTTTTAAAGGTGCCGTGGAACATCGGCTCCGGACTCGGCGACAAGCTGGTCTACAGCGTAATCGTCTCGATAATTCTTCTTTGGATACTGAATTGGTGGCAAGCGGATTTGGGCGGCGCGATTGGTTTATACAAGCTGTTTAAATTCGCTTTAGCCGGTGCTCTGGTTGGATTGGTAGCTGGATTCGTCGACCACGGTCGGCAACATCTGGTGCAGCGCTATCGGGAAAACAAGGCAAAGATTGCCAAAGCAGGCGAAGTAAAGTTGGGCGAAGAATCGGAAGACTTATTGAGAAAACTCCTAAAGTTGAACCCCGACTGCCGGAAGCCTCAAGGAGTGATTAGACTTAAGGATGGAACTGAGTACATCGGATCGTTAATGGCCGAGACTTCCGAAATCATTGCGCTCATAGGTTGGTTCCGCATACTCAAACAAAACATTCAAGCGCCGAACCGCGACCAAATAATTGTCGAATTGGAGCAAGCGAAGGGGCCGCTCGATCTTTACAATCTTGCGATTCAATACAATTTGCAGATTGAGCCGCGCAATGGAATCAGGCAGATCACGAGCGGTGCTGAATCGGAGATAGCTGAGAAACTCACTCTCCCGCGCGAGGGAGTTACTGCGGAGCAGCACTGTGACACGGACGAAGACGACGTGTTGGTCCTGGAGTAAAAACACCGATGCCAGCCTTTTTCGAGGCTGGCATCAGGAAATACAGGCAACAATTATAGCGCTCTGAACGACCGGTCGTTCAGCACGCCCAAGTCTTGGACTCGGCCGTTAGTCCGAGACTTCGCCTTCTCGTTTTCAGTGTCACATCTTGCGATATGTCCACTCAACCACCGTAGTGGCCGGACCAAATCTAAACACCAGGTTTTAGGTTGTCAACAATTTCTGATTAGAGGATCTCGAGCATGCCTTATAAATTTCAGCAAGTTGTGATTTGCGCCTTCGATTTTCACCTTATGCTCGCTCCCTTGACCGGTGGCATTCAGCCCAACGCGCCCTTTGCTTATCTCGTCGATCCCAACTCGTACAACCAGCAATACTCTGCCGGGACGAAAACTCCGACTGCTCACCTGTCCTTCGCTCCGTTGAATTGGAGAAGTCTTACTCACCACCATTTCTGGAAGCACTATCAGACCACACAGACCGATCCCGTTACTGGCAAGTATGATTTCTGGAAATTGCAGATGCCTTTTATCGGTAAGCTTAAAAACGAGATCAATTTGGTTACCGGCGTGCCGAAGATTACGGGGACAGTGAGGCCGACTATTTTTCTTAGCGGTATTGGGTGGTCCACCAATGTGACGATTACCCTGGCGGGTCAGATGACAGAAGCCGAGTTATCCCATTTTGTTGGCAGCCTCTCGAACAAGGGTGCGGCCGTCTTTGAGATCAACGGCAAGCGTATGACGTTACCTGAGCTGTTTGAGGTTATCGGGAACTTCGTTTTGACTGAGGTGTATCAACCGAAGAGCATCGATGCGCTCAGGCTAAAACGACACCTGATCGTTTGTCCATTCGCCGCGACTGGTCCAGTCGCCCACTATCCGGCCGACCCAATGCGGAAAAGGATTTCGACTGCTGATAGAGCTTCGCTACATTCAATTCTGGTAGGAGCGCCCGTATCGTTTAACGAGGTACTGGATCTTGAGCGGGACAAGAAATTCCTGGTGACCCAATTTTACCAGGGACCGGATTTTGCGCTGACCTACTTTGAAAAAGGCACTCTACTTTTTATGCAGCAAACTGCTATGGACAGCGGCCCTTATCGCGCCGCTCTCCAATCGCAACTCGACTGTCTGCTGAATAACATTCGCAATTATTTAATTATCACTTTCGGCCTTTACCATTTCTGCCTCGCGACTGACCGCAATCCGACCCTCAATCAAAAAACCAGGACGCTACGTACGGACCTGATGTTTACCGTGAAAGCGATACCCAACAGTTACACCAATCAATTCTGTCAGTCGTTTCACCAGAACTTCACAGCGCTTGGTAAGTTGAAGTAAGAGCTAAAAATTAAAGCGCAGGCCCAGTTCCATCCGCCGGGGCGGCTGCGCCGACGTGGCTTGGCCGAAGAAAGGCGAGGTCATTACGCCGGAAAACGCGCCGAGATTCGCATGATTCAGCAGATTGAACGCCTGCGCGTAAAATTCCAGCCGATACTTCTTTGCGGCCATGCCCGGCAACGACGGCGGCGCCGCGCCATCACCGCCGCCAACACGAACCATCCGAATTTGCGGCCCGCCCGCCGCCGGTTGCTGATCCGGTCCGAAATCGACGCCCCAACTCAAACGCGCGCCGATCTCCCAACTCGCTTTGCTGCGTGCGCTGTTGCGTGCGACGCCAAGCGGACGATCGTTGATTACCGTGTCGCCGTTATCGTCGAAGCCGGTCGTGATGTTGTAAGGCCGCGCGGAGGTCGTTTGAAAGATCGTCGAGATAGAGAAACCGGATGGCAGACGTTTGCTGATAAACCCGCTGAACAGGTGCCGAAAATCGGTCGCGGCGGGTCCGCGATCGGCGCGCAGGTCGAAGTTATTCGAAGGCAAGCTAAATGGACTGTCTGCTTCGTTCGAAACCTTCATCAGCAGGCAGTTGATGTTCCAGAAGAGTCCCTGCACAAACTTCGCCGGACCAACGTTGATCATTAACCGGTGACCTGACGAATACGCCGACGACTCGATATTCGTAATGTTACCCACGAGTGGATCCGGACGGCCGATGCCGGGAATCGGTGCGTTCAGGTTGCGCCCGTGCAGCAGGTGAACGCCACGTTGATACTGATAATTCGTCGTCATTCGAAACAGCTTGAACGGGTTCGTCTCCACTCCCAATGAAGCCTGAATGATGTACGGAATTTGGAGACTGGGATCGGTTTGAATGCGA
>DATNJO010000729.1:0-2389 GCA_035603895.1 Pyrinomonadaceae bacterium | reverse complement strand
TACCCGCCAGAAACACCGTCGTCTTATCGTGAGCCGAAAAGACGATCGGCGAGTTCCAGTTGAAACGATACTTCTGTCCCACCGCCGGACCGCCGCCACTGCCGCGTCCCCACGGGTTGATCGACTGCTGTTCGCGCGTGCGAAAGTCAGTCCAAACGATGTCTCCGCCCTGCGACTCCGAAAGATACTGCTCGGGATCGTCGGGATGATTGATCATGTAAAAGCCATCGCCGAAACTCACCATGCGCCAGTCGTCATTCATGATGCCCGCAGGTTCGCGCGTACGGCTTGGTCCAGTCCACGAACCGTTGTCCTGCAAACCACCCATGATGTAATAGAACGGCGTCCGGTTGTCGGCATGAATCTGGTAAAACTGGCCCAAAGGAATGTTGTAAACAGCTTCCCACGACTCGCCACCGTCGTAAGTGACCGCAATGCCACCGTCCTGTCCGTGCCACATTCGTTTCGGGTTCTTCGGATCGAGCCAGAGCGCGTGAAAGTCGATGTGCGTGCGTCCGGTGATCGAACGAAACGTTTTGCCGCCGTCCACGGAAGTAAAGAGCGTCGACGCGACGGCAAAGATGTGATTCTCGTTTGTCGGATCGACGCGCACCTTCGTGTAATAAAAACCGCGCGAGACAATGTCGTCGTTCTTGGAAACCATTTTGAACGTCTCGCCGCGATCGTCTGAACGATAGAGCGTGCCGTCTTTCGCTTCGACGATCACGTAGACCACGTTCGGATTACTCGGCGCGACGCGAATGCCGATGCGGCCCATCAACTTGGGCAAGCCGTTAGTCAACTTGTTCCACGTGCGGCCGCCATCGATCGACTTGTAAACACCGCCGTTCTCGCTGCCGCTGCGATGCGTCCAGGGCTTGCGTTCAAAACTCCACATGCCCGCGTAAAGAATGTTTGGATTGGTCGGATCGATCTCCAGATCCGCGACGCCGTGTTGGTTATCGATGTAGAGCGTCTTGTTCCATGTCTTACCGCCATCCGTAGTCATAAACACGCCGCGCTCTTCGTTTGGACCAAAGGCATGGCCCAACGCGCCGATGTAAACGATGTCGGGGTTTTGCGGATTGATCGCGATCGCTGAGATGCGCTCGGTCTCTTTGAGTCCCATGTGCTGCCACGTCTTGCCGCCATCAGTCGACTTGTAAACACCGTCGCCGAAAGAGACGCTGTTGCGCACCGCTGATTCGCCGGTGCCCACCCAAACCACGTCCGGGTTGCCGGGCGCGAGCGCGATGTCGCCAATAGATATCGTGCCCTGGCGTTCGAAGATCGGTTTCCACGTCACGCCGCCGTTCGTCGTTTTCCACAAACCTCCCGAAGCACTCGCGACGTAAACAACATTCGGATCACCGGGCACGCCTTCAACGTCAGCGATGCGTCCGCCCATGTTCGCTGGTCCAATGCTGCGCCACTCCAATCGCGAAAACGTTTCTTCGAGCGGAGATTTCGTGTTTGCTCTTCCATTTTGAGCTAAGGCGTTTTGTGCAACGAGGGCAAAGACAAGCAGACAGGTAGCGATCAGGGGTAGTCGAAAGCGCATCAATGTCTCCTTAACAAACGTCCGTGGTATCTGTGTTACTCTGTGGCCGATTATGACATTTCCCCAAACTGATCGCACCAAACTTAAACGCCTCCCCAAGCGCGGTCACTTCGATCGCGAAACTGTCTACGCAATTTTGGACGAGGGATTCATCTGTCACGTCGGTTTCGCGGTCGACGGTCAACCGTTCGTGGTCCCCACCGGATACGCGCGCGTGGATGACAAGCTTTACATTCACGGCTCGCAGGCGAGCCGGATGTTGCGTTCGTTGGCAGGCGGTTTGGATGCTTGTGTGACTGTGACCATCGTCGATGGTCTCGTGCTGGCGCGATCGGCGTTTCACCATTCGATGAATTATCGTTCGGTGCTTGTGTTTGGCCACGCGACGCTGGTTGACGAGCCGAAAGAAAAGTACGACGCGCTGGTGGCTTTGTCAGAACACATCGTTCGCGGACGTTGGGCCGACGTGCGTGAGCCAACCGAGCAGGAGATGGTCCAGACGACGGTGCTTTGCCTGCCGATGGAGGAAGCTTCTGCGAAGATTCGTACAGGACCGCCGCTTGATGATGAAGAAGACTACTCTTTGCCTATGTGGGCGGGCGTCATTCCTCTCAAATTGATTGCGGAACAACCAATCAACGACCCGCGTTTACCCGCGGAAATTCCCGTTCCTGAATACGCTGCACATTACAAACGTTAGCCACAAAGAGGCACAAGAGGACTTACTCACACAGGTCCCTTTTGTGCCTTCTTGTGGCTCACTTTCTGATTGCCTCCGTAAGCACGCGGCCGGTGGCGCTAGTGGGCTTGGTGATGCGTAGCAACGCT
>DATNJO010000728.1:0-7974 GCA_035603895.1 Pyrinomonadaceae bacterium | reverse complement strand
CCACACAGTGCAACCCCACCCAACCATCAGGCCGGTGTATCCCGCGTAAGCGGCATACGTCACCCAATCATCATCGTCGTCGTCATCGTCCGCGACCTGTACGTAAGTCACCGGATATGAAGGCGAGCTTGGCGGGATCTTGTAGATGTCTTGTGGAACTGAAGTCGCGATGGTCCACGGGCCTTTCGGACTGTTAGACATGAACCACACGCCCTGGTAACACATGTAGTACGTGTCGCCGACCTTGATGATCTCTTTGTCGGTGTTCGCTGCACGTTGTAGTTGTGTGCCCTGGATGTTGTCGTACTGCGGCTCGCCGTTATAAGCGACGTCGGGAGCCTTGACCTCTTTCTTGTTTACGCGGGCGTATTGCGGGATCTCGGCGAGCAGGACCGCTTCTGCTGCCTGCTGTGTGCCCGGCACTGACGCCAACACGCGGGAGCGTGGATGTTCGAGAGAAATTCTTTTGAAGTCTTCCGGCAAGTTGGGAGTAGCGAAGGTCCAATGTCCGCCTAGCCCTGGCACCATGAACCATCTGCCGGCCACAAGGTAGTAAACCGGACCATCCTGCCCGAGCCGGAACAGATCGCTTTCCGTGTTGCTGATCCAAAGCAAACCGGTATTGGGAACCGGCTCATACTTTGGTTGGCCATCGATAAGAATCAGCTCGGTAGGATCGTTCGATACGTAAACCTTCGGTAGAGTCTTCGCTGGTTGTCCGGGGAGACTTGCGCGCACGTCTTTCCAGTTATCATCCTGGGGAAGCTTACTGAAGCTGTCCGGCAGTTTGCCGGCACGAGACCAAAACCCGTTCAGGTCGGTGGCTCTGAACCACGAAGTGTCGTAACGCAGGTAGTACATACCAGTGGGCTGGTGCTGAAAGATGTCCCAGTTGGTATTCACCGCAAATTTCAATTCATTGTCTTTGATCGGACTCCAGATTGGTTGTCCGTCGAAGCTCACCAGGATCGACGGTGAATAGGTAAGTATGATTCTCGGTGGATCGCTCTTTAGGCCGTCGACGTTCTTGGGATTGATCGTGCTCTTGTCGACGTAAGCCAGTACGCGATCCAGCGCGATGACGCGATCTTCCTCGGGTATGTTCTTTTCGAGTTCGCTGACGACTTCCTGAGTCTGTTCCTTGGTGAGCGTTTGAAAGTTTGTCTCCACGATCTTGATCTTCGAGAACTTCACCAACCGCGGCTCGAGCGCGACTTCCGTGTCAGTTTGGAATTTGATCGTCCCCAATGCTGGCTTCTGCTCACCTTTCGTCACATACGACACTGCCGCAAGAGCCACCAGTTGTTTTTGGTTCTCCCAACTCGCAACCTGCGGCTGATACAACACGATCTGCGCCTCGCTCGGCAGACTGTAACCACGCGGCCAACCGCGATCCGCCGCGACCGTGGATGCCTGCCCGCGGGTGTGTCCTGTTTGTTGAAACGTGGCCGGAACAGAAAACGGAAAAATAAACAGCAACAGCGAAGCGATGGCTAAACGCATGGCAGATCGTTACCTTTCTGGCGCGAACATCTTCTTTGTGTCTCTGTGTCTCTGTGGTTAATTTTCCTAAGCATCGTTGAACCACAGAGACACAGAGACACAGAGAAGAGAACGGAATATTATTAATTGCTGGGAGTGCGAGTAACTGTCACTTTTGACAGTTCAGCGGACTACTTCGACACGTCGATCACACGTTCGAGGATCAGCCTGTAGGGATCCGGGGAGATACTGACGGCGCCGTAAAAAGGCTTGTCATTGATGATGATCATGAAAAGAACCATCGCGAGGAACCCGCCCATCAGCGCCACGAGGATCGCATGTAACTTGATGTCGGGAATGTTGAAGAAGTAAGCAATGCCGATACTGATCGCCGCGCCTACCCAAATCACCGCCCACATCACGCTCGACAATCCGCCTGCGACGGCGTCGATCCGCAACCGGCGATAGTCGAGTAAGTTGTTGTAGGCTCTGAGCGTTTCCGCATGAATTGCTGTTTGACCGGCGTTCGCCGGTTGGAAGGCATGCAGTTTGTGCTGAAAGTCATCGAGAATAAACGTTCCCTCGTCGATACTCTGACCTTCTCTTCTTTTCTGCGCCGGCCAGGCCTTTTCGATAACAAAAACCGTGTAGTCGCGAAGCCCTTTGCGAAGCTCCTCGCGCAAGGGTGAGGGATAACCACCCACGTCGCGATACAACGCACTAATCGCAGCGGCTTCTCTCGAGACAAGCTCGGACGAGTTTGAATATGTGTTCCAAACGCCGACCGCAATCAACCCGACCGTGATCCCGTAAAACACACCGATCGCCTGCACCGTGCCGCTGACCGCATCGTTAGCTCCGTCGTGATAATGAAGCCGGGGAATTAAATGACGCCTGACAACGACGAGGCCAACCAGGGCAACGGCCTCAATGAAGGCCACCATGACGAGCGCCGCTATCGGTGGTGAAACGTCATAAAGCCAGGTAGGCATCTCGACCGCCTACTTTCGTCTTGGGTGAGGAAACTGCTTGAACATTTTCTGCACGGCTTTGTTGATGGGTTTTTCAACCATCTTCGCGTCTCGGACCCGATCTCCCGTTGGACCATGTTCCAAAGTCTGTGTTGCCTGTCCGCGCCAAACGCTCTTTTCTGTTTTGGCATCTTCGAGATCGATAACCAGCGTGCCTTTCGTGACCAGAAAGCTTTGTGGTCCAACAACGACACCGGTCGTGAGCGAGTTCAACGAAGGCGCCCAACTCGGGTTGGAGACGTGCATGTCACTGTCGGTCGCACCGAAAACTACTACCGTTAAATCCGGATCTGTGGTGACCTTTGACAAGCCCTTCGCTGCGAGTTGAGCCTCGACCGAAGACATGATCGTCTGGCTGATAATCGGATTCGGGCTCGCTGTTTTTTGTGACCACGCATAGGTCTTGTACTTCGTCAGGTCCACGCCCGGATCGGAGCCGACATTCACTTTTTGCGCACTGATCGCGATCGCACCCAAAAGCAACAACAGAACCGCGCCGGCCAGTTTTTTCGGTGAACTCATGGTGAATCTACTTCCCCACAAAGCTAACCTCAATTGGTTTCTTGGTGGCGCGGCTCTTACCTGTAACGGTTAACTTCAGGCCCGTATTGTCCGGATTGAGGGATAGCTTTCCGGTGCCGTCAAGACCGCCGCGCGATGAAGCGTCCGTAAAGCTGAGATCGAAGTCCGTTTGCGAACTCGGACTCTGAACCCACGTTCCGGTCACGAAGATCGTGATGTCGGCAATGAGCGTGATCTCAGTCTTACCGTCGTCGAGGAGCTTTATCACTACGCCGTTGATCTTGAACTGCTCCGAACCAAGCTTGAGTTTGCCCTCGCCATTGGCGTGCGCCATTCGAGAACCGCCGTCCTGCGCCAGCGACGTACCAGCGATCGACAACATGAGTATCGCAGCAGCTAACATTGGTTTCTTGAATTTCATTACCAAAGCTTACTGTGGCTGGAGTGAGCAGGAAACTGTCAGTTTTTACAGGCATCTTGTTAATTCTGTTAATCCTGTCAACTGTTCAGTTTTGCTTCGAACGTTGTTGTAAGCGCAATTGAAGCATTGCATTCATCACCGCAAAAATGAACGCAGTCGAGATTCCGCACAGTATGACACCGGAAAAACCCTCGACGACGCCGAGCAATCGCCACCGGCGCGGTAGTAATACGTCTCCATATCCGATCGTTGCAAAACTGACCATCGAAAAGTAGAGCGAGGTCTCAAAATCGCCGAACAGGTCCTGCGTGTAATAGAACACCGCCCACAAACTCGTCTGAATGAGATGTAGCAGCATGACACCGGAAAACAGACTGATGACCAACACCGCGAAGTGTCTCTTAGTGGCTTTGCGCTCGAAGTACTCACGTTTACTCAACAGCCATTCGGCCATCAACAAAATTCCGGCCACGTGAACCATCAGGCACACCGAGACGATCACAGCGGCAATTAGCATTTCTCTCAACATCGCGTGACGTTACGAGCTCAGCCTTCACGATAATTCCCGCTTTCCAATTCGCTGTACTGTCAATTCTGCCAGTACCAGCCTATTCATCACCGCCATAGACTCCGCAAACACGGAGGCAGCAATGACGATTCTGTGCAGGCGAAATCTTTCGATCTCGGCGGCGGTTTCGATTCTTACCGTCGCTCTCTTACTTATTGCAGGTTGTAAATCCAAAACTACGCACAGCGCGGCGGCACCCCCGCCTCCCGCGGTAATCGTGGTGTCTGTGACTCAAAAAACCGTTCCCATCTACAGCGAATACGTCGGGCAGACTCAGGCCGACAACACGGTCGAGTTACGCGCGCGCGTCGAGGGCGTTTTGCAAAAGGTTTACTTCCGCGAGGGCGCGCCGGTTAGAAAAGGCCAGCTTCTTTTCACGATCGACAAGCGCCCTTTTCAAGCTGCATTACAGTCGGCCAAAGCACTCACGGTAAAAGCTGTTTCAGATCTGGCCCAAGCGCAGCAACGAGTTGACGTGCTGCAGGCGCAAGCAGAATTAGCCGACGCGCAAGCAGTGTTGACGAGAGCGGATCAGGACGTATCACGCCTTGCTCCTTTGGCGAAAGAAAAAGCTGTTACCGAACAAGACCTCGACGCAGCAATCGCGAATCAAAAGTCAGCGCGAGCTTCTGTCGATGCAAAACGCGCGAACCTCACCAATCTCGAAGCCGCGGTTAAATACACAATAGAGCGGGCCAAAGCCGAAGTCTCGGCGGCAAACGCACGCGTCACGCAAGCCGAGCTCGAGTTGAGCTACTGCGATATCCATTCACCGCTCAATGGAATCATCGGTTTCCTACAAGTAGATGAAGGAAACCTCGTGGGCCGTGGCGATGCAACGCTGCTCGCAACCGTCTCCGCTTCCGATCCGCTGCTCGTCAATTTCAACGTCAGTGAGATCGAGTATCTGAAGTTAACCGATCCCGAAACCGCCGGTCACCGTTCCGGCAATCTCCAATTTGAGCTACTGCTTTCCGACGAAAGCGTTCATCCGCACACGGGCTATTTCCGCGTGTTGGACCGCACGGTAGATCCAACAACCGGCACGATGAAAGTGGAAGCCGCCTTTCCGAACCCCGGGAGTTATCTGCGCCCCGGACAATTTGCTCGCGTACGCGTAGCGGTGGCCGAAAGAGAGAACGCGATCCTCGTTCCGCAACGCGCGGTTCAGGAGATGCAAGGAACGAAGACGGTGATGGTGGTGGACCAGGAAAACAAAGTAGCAGTTCGCAGCATCAGGCTTGGCGACAAAGTCGATAAAGACGTCGTTGTGCTCGATGGGCTCAACGCAGGCGAGCGCGTCATCGTCGAGGGCATGCAAAAGGTCAGGCCCGGCAGCCAGGTAAATCCGTCGATCGCAGGTGTCTCAAAGACGACCGCTGGGGGCTGACAACTCATGTCAAACTTCTTCATCCGCCGGCCGATCGTGGCCATCGTGATTTCGATCATGACTCTCTTGATCGGCGTCGTGGTCATTCGCGGGCTTTCAATCGAACAGTATCCCTTCCTGGCGCCGCCGAACATCCGCGCGACTGCTACTTATCCAGGCGCTTCCGCCGAAGCCGTCGAACAATCAGTAGCCACGCCAATCGAACAGGAAGTGAACGGCGTCGATCGCATGATCTACATGAAGTCGTCGAATACCAGCGACGGCCGCATGTTGCTCGACGTCAATTTCGAAGTCGGCACCGACCAGGACACTGCAAACGTCCTCACCCAGAATCGTGTTTCCACCGCCGCCGCTCGTCTTCCTGCTGAAGTTAACCAGCAGGGCGTGACCGTCAAAAAACAAAGCCCGAGTATTCTGATGGTAATTTCGCTCTTCTCACCGAGCGACACCTACGACGCCAACTTTCTGATCAATTACGGCGGCATAAATCTTCGCGATCAGATCCTGCGCATTCCCGGTATCGCGCAAGTGGATCTGTTCGGCGGCACTGACTACGGCATGCGCGTCTGGTTCAAACCGGATCGCCTCGCCAAGCTCGGGTTAACTCCGGCGGACGTCATCTCCGCGATCAAAGAACAGAACCTTCAAGCACCGGCGGGAAAAATCGGTGGTGCACCAACGCCGACAGATCAGGAGTTCACTGAAACTCTCAGCGCACCCGGCCGGCTTATAACACCCGAAGAGTTTGAAAACGTCATCATTCGCCAAACTGAAACCGGCGCCGTAGTTCGCGTCAAGGACGTCGGGCGCGCCGAGATGGGCTCTCAGGATTACAACTCGTTTGGCCGGCTCAACGGCAAACCAAGCGGAGCGATGGCGGTTTACCTTTTGCCCGGCGCAAATCAACTCCAGGCCGCGGAAACGATCTACGAGACGATGGAACACGCGAAGACGCTGTTTCCGCCGAACATGGACTACACGATCGTTTACGACACCACTCCGGCTGTTGAAGCTTCCATTCACGAGATTCTGAAAACATTCGTCGAAGCACTGATCCTCGTCACCCTCGTCGTGTTCGTCTTTTTACAGAACATCAGGGCCACGATTATTCCGTTGATCACGATTCCGATTTCGCTCGTCGGCACGTTCATCTTCTTCCCGCTGCTCGGCTTTTCAGTAAACACGCTTTCGATGTTTGGCCTCGTGCTGGCGATCGGCATCGTGGTTGACGACGCGATCGTGGTGGTTGAAGCAGTGATACATCACCTCGAGCATGGCCTCGCGCCAAAGGAAGCAACGATCAAAGCGATGGCCGAAGTGTCTGCGCCGGTCATCGGTATCGCGCTGATTCTCTCGGCTGTGTTCATTCCAGTGGCGTTGCTCGGTGGTCTCGTCGGCAGCATGTACAAGCAGTTTGCTTTGACGATCGCGATCTCGGTGCTGCTGTCAGCCTTCAACGCACTCTCTTTGACGCCGGCGCTGTGCGCCATGTTGTTGCGCCCGCCCAAGCCGATGAGAGGACCACTCGGCGCGTTCTTCCGCGGCTTCAACAAAGTCTTCGACGTGACGACCAATGGTTACGTTCACGTCTCGCGACTGCTGGTGCGGCGCGGACTAATAACTATCGGCATTGTCGGCGTGGTCGTGCTCGGCGCGGCGCTATTTGCGCGAGCCATTCCTGCGGGGTTCATTCCGGATGAAGATCAAGGCATCTTCGGTGTGAATGTGCAGTTGCCGCCGGGCGCGTCGCTCGCGCGCACTGGCGAAGTGCTGAGAAAAGTTGAAGAGATTCTCGCCAAGACTGAAGGCGTCGAGTCGTATCAAACGGTCGGCGGTTACGGCGTGGTCACCAATACGTACCAGCCAAACTATGGATCGATCTTCGCGCGTTTGAAGCCGTGGGACGAGCGGCACGGCGCGGCTTTACACGTGAAAGGAATCATGGCGGGCCTGCAAAAACAGTTCGCCGCGATCCCTGAAGGCGTGATCTTTCCGTTCAATATTCCGACGCTCAGCGGATTCGGCGCCGCCTCAGGTTTCAACTTTCTGATTCAGGATCGCAGCGGTGTGATGACCGTCGAGCAACTCGGCGATCAAGTCAGCTCGTTCATCGCTGCCGGCCGCCGACGTCCGGAACTCGGAAACGTATTTACTTCGTTCGATCCGAATTATCCACAAGTGAAAGTCGAACTCGATCGCGAGAAGGCCCGCACGCTCGGCGTTCCGGTGAATGAAGTGTTTCAAACGATGTCGACGGCGATGGGCGGCGCGTTTGTGAACGACTTCAACCGCTTCGGGCGCTTGTATCGAGTCTACGTGCAGGCGGAGTCGGCCGATCGATTGAAGTCCAGCGACATCGGAAGAATCTACGTGCGGTCAAAAACCACAAACTCGATGGTCCCGCTTTCGACGTTAGTAACCATCAACGATATCTCGGGATCTGAACTGACGACGCGTTTCAATCTCTTGCGTTCGGTGGAAATGCAAGGCTCTCCGGCGCCCGGTTACACCTCGGGTCAAGCGCTGGCAGCACTCGAAGACGTCTTCGCGCAAACGATGC
>DATNJO010000727.1:0-2819 GCA_035603895.1 Pyrinomonadaceae bacterium | reverse complement strand
AGCAAAATAGGTCGAAGAAATAGCTCATATAGGACCCATTATTCATTGACAGGAAGAACCTCACCGGCTCACAATGCGCCCGATATGAAAACCTCTCGCTTCTTGCTGCGCGGATTCAGGCGTCCGCGCGAAATTGCCTGTTTCGCTCTCGGTAAACTCGAACGTCAAGTGCTTGAAGAAACGTGGCGGCTCGGCGAAGTGAGCGTGCGCGACGTTTACCGTGGCTTCGAAGAGCGGATCGCTTACACCACACTCATGACGACGCTCGATCGGCTCTTCAAGAAGAACCTGCTCGAACGGCGCAAAGACGGCCGCGCGTTCCTGTATTCGCCGATCGTTGCGCGCGATGAGTTTGAGCGCGGGATCAAAGAGGACGTGGTTGACGGTTTACTCGGTCACGGCGCCGACGAAGTGGAACCGGTGCTGGCCTGTATCGTCGACACGATCACCGAACGAGATCGCGAGTTACTCGACGAACTCGATCGTCTCGTGCAAGAGAAGAAACGCGAACTCGGTCGAGCGTAAACGGCCATGTACACATTCCTCTGCATCACCCTCGTACTTGCTCTACTGCTGACGATCAACGCGACGGCGACGATGGCCTCCGCTGGAGCCGGCCGTCTTAGCAGGCGTTTGCTCCGGAAATGTTCGGCACGTACAAGAGCAGAGATTTTGTTCGTGATGCGCATCGGACCGCCGGTAATCGCGATCGTTGCGATCGCCGCGTTCATGATTCCTTCGTATCTGATTTACGAACCACACCACACCGAAGAGGTCGTTAGCTGGAAACTCGGTGGACTCGCGACGCTTTCGGCTATCGGCGTGGCGCTCGCATTTTCTCGTGGTGTTCGTTCGTGGCTGGCGACGCGCTCGCTTTTGAAAGAATGGCTCGCATCGTCGACGCCGATTCATCTCGACCAGATCCGGGTGCCGACGTTCGTTCTCCAACACACATTTCCGATCATCGCGGTCGTCGGCGCGATCCGGCCACGACTCTTCATCGCCGCGCAAGTGCTCAACTCGCTGAGTGAAGAGGAACTGGCCGCGGCAATCGACCACGAGTACGGACACCTCGCGGCGCACGACAACTTCAAACGATCGGTGATGCGGATCAGCCGCGCGGCACTGTTGCTCATTCCCTGCGGGCGATCGCTCGATCGCGCGTGGAGCGAAGCATCGGAATCGGCCGCAGACGAACACGCGGCGCAACGCAGTTCGCTGGTCGCGCTAAATCTCGCATCGGCGCTGGTTCGCATTGCGAAGATGATTCCCAAAGGCCAGCAGCAGATCATGCCTGCTTCAGTTTCCGCTTTTCTGGCCGGGAATGAAGACACGCCGCGCGTGCGAGTGCGCGTCCGCCGTTTGGTCGAACTCGCTGCGACCGATCCGCGGTTGCTGGTGAGTAGCGCGCCTTTGGTTCGCTTCATTCCGTGGATCGCGCTGACTGTTTTAGTGGTCACCAGCGTGATGATCGAGAGCCGTCCGCAAGTGCTTGCCGCCGTTCACGACTTCGTCGAGTACGTCGTGCACTTCCTCAGCTAGTTTTTCCCACGAAATTCCCAAATCTCCGCGGATTACGATGGCTGGTAGTAGTTTGGCCGTGGCTATATTGTCGTGGACCCTATTGTTCGTGGGTCCCTCTCCAGGAAAAACTATGAAAAGACTTCTCTCTGTACTGCTGTACAGCGTGTTTGCTTCGGTCATGTCGGTGATGGCTGCGGTCGAAGAGTCCGAAAGCGGCCGGATCAAAGGCTCGGTTAAAGATTCCAACGACGCCGTCGTGAGTGGCATTGACGTTTCGCTGCTGCTGCCCAATCAGGCGGTATGGCGAGCCACGGTCACCGATGCCGAGGGAAGCTTCACGTTTGAGAACGTTCCTGACGGCACTTACGGCATCAGTATCGAGCGCGCGGGTTTTCTGCGCCATCGTTCGGCGGTTCAGATCACTTCCGGCGAAACGCGCGAAGTCAACATCGTGCTCGAAGTGAACACGATCGTGGAGAGCGTCACCATCACCGCCGAGGCGGGACTCGTTGCCGATACGCGCAAGGTCGACACACAGGTAAACCTCATCCCCGAACAAGAGATTTTTGAACGTGCACCGGAAGTCGTGGCCCAGGTGGTCGACGAAGAACCGGGTGTGAATCTGCAACGCACCAGCCCTTCGTTGAGCGCTGTGTTTGTGCGTGGTTTGACCGGAAGAAACGTCGCGGTGTTTGTCGATGGCGTTCGTTACACGACCAGCGCGCAACGCGGCGGTGTCGGCACGTTCTTCAGTTTGATCGAACCATCGAGTCTCGAAACGGTCGAGATCCTGCGTGGCCCAAACAGCTCGCAGTATGGTTCCGACGTTCACGGCGGCGTAGTCAACTTCATTTCTCAGTCGCCGCGATACGGCAACGTCGATAATGAGTTTCACGGTAAAGGCAGCATCTTCTACACCTCACCGACGAATGGCTTCGGCGGCAACGCGCTCGTTACTTACGGCACGCGTTCCTACGGTCTGTTGCTCAACATGAACGGGCGACGCATCAGCACACTCAGACCGGCAGAGGGTCTCGAACACCACGCCGCCGTTACGCGTTTTCTCGGTTTGCCTTCCGACATCTTTGGCCAGCGTCTCCCCGACACCGGCTTTACTCAATATGGTGCGTTAGCGCGCGCCAGTTTCAATCTCGACGAAAACACGCAGTTTCTCGTCAGCTACGCGCGCAATCAACAGGACAACGGCAAACGCTACGACCAGTTGCTCGGCGGCGACGGCAACAACATCGCCGACCTACGGAACCTGATGACGGATACGTTTTACGTTCGTCTTT
>DATNJO010000726.1:0-4788 GCA_035603895.1 Pyrinomonadaceae bacterium | reverse complement strand
AATACCTGTTGCCGTTTGAAATAACTTCGATTCTGTTGCTGATGGCGATTGTCGGCGCGATGACGCTGGCGCGACGTGGTGGATTGTTGCCGCCGCGCGATCAGGTGAAGCGAAACGAATAGCTAAGCCGTTTAGAGTTCAAGCTTTAGCTTGTCCGGCCAAGACAACCTAAAGGTTGAACTCTAAACGAAGAGGTAAGATGGAACCACAACTTTCATGGTATCTCGCGCTTTCGGCCGTGCTTTTCACGATCGGCATGGCGGGCGTGATCATCAAGCGAAACATCATCGCGATGTTCATGTGCATCGAGTTGATGCTCAACGCCGTGAACCTGACTTTTGTCGCTTTTGCGAGCTTCTTTCACGACGTCACGGGTCAGTTGTTTGTCTTTATCGTGATGACCGTGGCCGCGGCGGAAGCGGCAGTTGGGTTGGGAATCATCATCGCGATCTTTCGCAATCGCGAGACGCTGGATGTCGATGAGGCGAGCATTCTGAAATTTTAGGCCACGGAGAAACACAGACTTACACGGACGGATGGAGACGAATCTTCTCAGCATAATCATTTTTGCTCCGCTGGTGGGCGCGGCGATCAATTGGTTGGTTGGTCGAAGAGTCCGCAATGAGATGTTCATTGCGACGGTGGCGTGTGGGTCCGTGGCGATTTCGACGATCGTCGCTTTCTATCTCGCGTTCAATTCACATGGCGCACTGCGCACCGAAGAACCACTGTTCGATCACATCTGGACGTGGCTGCACGTCGGCAATTTCCGTGCTGACTTCGCGCTCGCGATGGATCGACTTAGCGGCACTTACGCACTCTTCATCACCTTTGTCGGGTTTCTGATTCACGTCTTCGCGGTCGGCTACATGCACGGCGAGGATGGCTTCTATCGCTTCTTCGCGTACCTGAACCTTTTCATGTTCGCAATGCTCACGCTCGTGCTCGCGGACAACTTCGTGCTGATGTTTGTCGGTTGGGAAGGCGTCGGACTCTGCTCCTACCTGCTGATTGGTTATTACATCAGACGAAAAGAAGCGGGCGACGCAGCGAAGAAAGCTTTCATCACGAACCGCATCGGCGACTGGGGTTTCGTGCTCGGCATCATGCTGACGTTTTTCCTCACCGGCTCAGTCAGCTTCTTTGCTAATCCGGCCGCGGGAGAAGCCGCGCAAACTGCGCTTTCGTTTTTCAAGACTGCACAGGTGGACCCGTTCACGTTCGGCGCGATCTTCGCGGGCGGTGCGACGTCCGTCGCGATACTTCTCTTCATCGGCGCCGCGGGTAAGAGCGCGCAGATTCCACTTTACGTTTGGTTGCCGGACGCGATGGCCGGTCCGACGCCGGTCTCAGCGCTGATTCACGCCGCCACGATGGTGACTGCGGGCGTCTACATGATCGTGCGCTGTTCCGAGATCTTCGTTCACGCACCAACGGCGATGTTCGTCGTTGCCATCATCGGTGCAGCGACGGCATTGTTTGCCGCGACGATCGGTCTCGCACAAAACGACATCAAGAAGGTACTTGCCTACTCTACGATCTCGCAGCTCGGCTACATGTTTCTTGCGTGTGGCGTCGGTGCGTTCGTCGCGGCGATTTTCCATGTCATCACGCACGCGTTCTTCAAAGCGTTGCTGTTTCTCGGCTCCGGTTCGGTGATTCACGGCATGCATCACGAACAGGACATGCGCCGCATGGGCGGGCTGAAGAAGTACATGCCGATCACTTTTGCCACGATGGTTACGGGCTGGCTGGCGATCTCGGGTGTACCAATCTTCGCGGGCTTCTTCTCGAAAGACGAGATTCTCTGGAAGACGTGGAGCGCCGCAGGGTTGGGATCGTTTGCGAAAGTGCTTTGGGCCATCGGCGCGATCACCGCGTTCTTAACCGCGGTCTACATGACGCGCATGATGGTGATGACGTTCTGGGGTGAGGAACGTTTCCGCAAAGTACAACCCATTCATGACGAGCACGAAGAGAAAGACGATCATCATGGACCGGTCGTGCCGCACGAGTCGCCACGGTCAATGACGATTCCGCTGATCGTGCTGGCGATCCTGTCTACAATCGGTGGTTTTATCGGTGTTCCTTATGCCTTTGTAAATCGTGACGTGAATATCATCGAGCACACGCTGGAACCCGCGGTTGCCAAAATGCCCGCTTCAGAAAGCACAGAGCACGCTGATGAACATGCTCATGTTGCTGAGGAACTGGCGCTGGCGGGTGTGTCAGTAGCGATTGCGCTGATTGGACTCGGAGTTGGATGGACGGTGTTCAAACGGCGCCCGCTGTTAGAGATGCCACGGATTTTGGAAAACAAATACTACGTCGACGAGATTTACGACAAAACGTTGATCCGGCCGATTGAAGCAGCCTCGCGTGAAGGGCTTTGGAAGGTTTTCGATATCGGCGTGATCGACGGCACTCTGCACGCGCTCGGCGATGCTGTAACTGAACTCGGAAGACTGGCGCGCTGGCTCCAGGCCGGATTCGTGCGTGGTTACGCGGCGATCATTCTGGTTGGCGCGTTGATCTTGATTGGCTTGTTTGCGTATTTCGGATTCCCGCGTTAGCGCGTTTTATTATGCCGCATTTGTTAACGATACTGATTCTCTTGCCGTTCGCGGGTGCGCTCGCGATGGTGCTCTACAGTCTTGCACCTTCGCGAAAGGACGACCACTACCGCTGGATCGCGTTGATCGCGACTGTCGCCACGTTTGTCGTTTCGCTGTTGTTGTTGCGCGGCACTGGCGCGAGTGGCGCGGAATTCAGGTTTGAAGAAAACGTCAACTGGATTGGCTCGATAGGCGCGCGTTTTCACCTCGGTGTAGACGGCGCGAGTTTGTGGCTGGTGTTGTTGACCACGTTGTTGATGCCGATCGCGATTTTGTCGAGTTGGACGTCGATCAGCAAACGCCCGCTCGCCTACTACGCGTTTCTGTTGATACTCGAGTCGGCAATGATCGGCGTGTTTGTCTCGCTCGATCTGCTGCTGTTCTACTTGTTCTTCGAAGCGTCGCTGGTGCCGATGTTTTTCCTCATCGGAATCTGGGGCGGCGAACGGCGCGTCTACGCCGCGATCAAGTTTTTCATTTACACGGCCGTCGGCAGTTTGTTGATGCTGGCGGGGATACTAACGCTCTATTTCATCTATCACACGTTCGACTATCCAACGCTGCTACAAGCAATGTCGGCGCAGTCGTTGGGAGAACGAGCTGAGTTCTGGTTGTTTGTCGCCTTTGCACTCGCGTTCTGTATCAAGGTTCCGCTGTTTCCGTTTCACACCTGGCTGCCGGACGCACACACGGAAGCACCAACGGCTGGCTCGGTGATTCTCGCCGGCGTGCTGCTGAAGATGGGCACTTACGGACTGCTGCGTTTCAACCTCGCGTTGTTTCCGAACGCGTCGCGTTGGTGGGCACTGCCAATCATCATTCTCGCGGTGATCGGAATCATCTACGGCGCGCTCGTCGCGATGGTCCAGCCGGACGTCAAACGGCTCGTCGCGTATTCTTCCGTCAGTCACATGGGATTCGTCGTACTCGGATTGTTCTCGTTTACCGAGCTCGGCATGCAAGGCGCGCTTTACCAGATGCTGAATCACGGCGTCTCGACCGGGGCGCTCTTCCTGTTTGTCGGATTTATTTACGAACGGCGGCACACACGCGCGATCAGCGAGTTTGGTGGGTTAGCGACGCCCATGCCGAAGTTCGCAACACTGTTTGTGATTGCGTCGCTGTCGTCGATCGGCCTGCCGTTCTTGAATGGGTTTGTCGGCGAGTTCCTCATTCTGATTGGAACGTGGACCTCGACTGCTATAGGGCGCCCGTGGCTTACGACGATGTTCGCGGCCACCGGCGTCATCTGGGCCGCAGTTTACATGTTGTGGATGTTGCAGCGCGTTCTATTTGGCGAAGTTACGAACCCTGAGAATGCGAAGCTGAAAGATTTGAACGGCCGCGAATTGGGACTGTTGTTGCCGCTGCTGTTTCTGATGTTGTTCATGGGAGTTTACCCTCGAGTGTTTCTCGATCGATCGCAGCCGAGCGTCGCAGCGATTCGCGAACGTGTTAACCAGCAGAAGAGTGGTGGCTCTTACACTACCGCTGAACTGGAACCAACCAAAAAGGACGAGTCGCAGCGATGATGCCCATTATCAATTGGTCGTTAATCGCGCCCGAGGTGATCGTTTGCGCCGCGGCAGTCATCGTGATGTTGATCGACGCTTTCGCGCGTCCAGCACAACGCTGGATCACGGGCGGCGTCTCGCTCGCCGGACTGGCCGTTGCCGGCGTCGCGAGTGTTTGCCTGTGGGCAAACGGAACGCCCTCAGCCGATGCTTTCAACGGCATGATCGTGCTCGACGAACTGCGTCTTGGCTTCACGCTGATCTTCCTGCTCGTTTCCGCACTCACGCTGTTGCTTTCCATCGTGTGGGCTGAGAGCGAACAACTTCCGGCCGGTGAATTTCACTCGTTACTTCTGTTTGCGACCGTCGGCATGATGTTGATGGCCTCGGGTAACGACCTCGTGATCATTTTCCTCGGTCTCGAGATTCTCTCGATCGCCACGTACGTGCTTGCCGGGTTCCGCCGCACGGACATTCGTTCCAACGAATCGTCGTTGAAGTATTTCATTCTCGGTTCGTTCTCGTCCGCGTTTCTGCTCTACGGGATCGCACTCGTCTACGGCGCCACATCGATCGCCGAAATCGGACCGGGTGGCGTAGCGAGCAGAATCGTTCCGGGTACAACTAACATCGCAGAGATCGCCAGCCGCATTGGCGAG
>DATNJO010000725.1:0-7341 GCA_035603895.1 Pyrinomonadaceae bacterium | reverse complement strand
AGCGCAACCTCCCAGATTGGCTGAATAAGCCTTTGCGGTACCTGCGGAAAGAGCTGCAAAAGGCGAAAGGCATGCTGTCGCTGCGATTCGCCGAAGTATTCCTGGCTCGCTCTGGACCCAAGCGCTTCTTCAAGCAGATAGATTCGCTCTGCAAAATACGGCCAACACTTTTCCGGTTCAGCCTCCGGAAAAAATGAGATCGTGTACTCGTTGCGTTGAAGAACAGTGCGGCCGATGTCGCCTTCGTCCAAACCGATTGTTCTGAACACTGCTGCCAACTCACGCAGATCGATCGTCTTGTTCTGGATTTTCTGATAGCTCTGCAACGGGTTGTGCCAATGAAAACCCAGTTGCCAGCGATCGAGCTTTCCACTTACGCCAGCGGCGTGTTTTGCGAGTAGCAGGCACCAGCGTATGACATGAATGAGCTGAAATTCACTCGGAATCGGTAGGTGCAAAAGCGAATCGGTAACCCCGTAGGAATTGCCGAAGAACTCGCGTAAGTCAGGATCCTTAACGACGTAGTTTTGCAGTGCCTCCAATAATCGATCGGCGGCTTCGGGAGTGACCGGGGTCCTGGTCCAACCCTGCTGTTTTGCAAACTTATTATTGGCGAATTGAATCGCGGTGGCACTTTCCACACCGAGAATCTGTTCGCGCAGTATTGCCAGGCATTTCTTATCGAGTGGAGCCCGAACCGGGACTTCCGGAATCTCTGGAAAGTCATACTGTTCGATCGCCAGTGTTGCCTGCGTTGTCGCTAGCGCAAGCGTGTCTCGCAGTAGCTCACGAATCTTTTCTGACTTTTCTTTCTCCAGACGTTGCGACAGAAACTCACGTTCGCCATCTCCACCTAACCGAGCAAGCAAACGCACGGCATTAAAGCGTTCATCAGCGCTGCTTTGTTCTGCGTGGCGTTCTAACAGCTCTTTGAATAGTAAAAACTGCTGCGAGATCAAAGGTACGGCACTTTCTCGGACTTCTTTCGAACCGGCAACAGCAAGCGCGGCGACCTCTTCGGCGAATGGCTCAGGCGAGATCTGTAGTGCCGCTAATGCCTCGAGGACACCGGCCCTGCTGTGAGCTTCTCGCTGACGAAATGCGGGCCTGATTTCGTCAGGCGAGCTCAACACGAATTCCGAGAACTGGTCCAAACATTGAAACACCGTAGACGGTGCGCGGGTCCAACTGTTGAGCTGGGTCTTACCTTGTGCATCCTCGAAGAAGAACGGACCACGGCGAAGCACACCGGGATCGCTGCCACTTACTTCGATCATCGCGACCACCAGACCCGCCGGAAAGATTCGATCTTTTTGCTGTCCGTTAACCGAGATTTCAGTCAGAAACGTGCGCAACCAGGAGAACGATCCATCGAATGCGGGAATCACCGGAGCGCCAAAAGAGAAGGCGACTCCGACGCCCGCTGCGTGTCGCAAAGTGTCGTAAACCTTCGCCAGCCGCAGGAGGATTTCCGGATCTTGTGGCAGGTGAGTTATCAGCTTCGCCAATCCGCTTGGTTGGCCAAGATCCGCGGTGGTAAAAATGATCGCGGGACCGGTCTGAATATTTTTGAGCTTTGGAAGGGTCGAGAGAATACCGGGACCTTCGCCTGTGAGGATAAATCTGGCAAGACGGTCCGCCAGCCCTGCTGGCGCGCCGGGCAGTTGTTCGAGATCTTTAAACTCCGCGCGCAATTCCTCAACTGCGCTCGCCTTGGAGCCCCCGGTCAACTTGTCCTTAAGCCAACCAAACATCGACAGGTATTCTCCGTGAAGCGGGAAGTCAAAAGCAATAATTTGTTTCAGTGCCTAAGCAAATCACTCAATTTGCTCCGGGTTTGGAGTACAGTTGTAAATCAGTTGGCCCGCATGTATATTCTCCCTCCGGTCTCCCCGATAGGTGCTGCAAGTCTCAATCGTTAACCTTTATTTCATAAGATCAAAATGACTCGCATTTTTGTTTTTGTATTGCTGATTACAGCTATGTCCACCGCGCTGTGCGCGCAGGCATTGGCCCAAACCTGTTCCGTTCCCAGTTTTACGCAAACGCCTGTTTATCCAGTCAGCGCTGACGTGCGTTCAGTTGCAGTTGGCGACTTCGACGGCGATGGACGACCAGACCTCGCTGTCGCAAACGCCGACGCCTCAAGTGTGACAGTGCTGTTAAAGGCTGGCCGGCGCGAGCCTGCGATTATTGACACGCATACGGTTGGGACTTCCCCGCACAGTGTAGTTACGGGCGATTTTACTGGCGACGGGAAGATCGACATCATCTCTGCGAGCAACTCCTCCGCCACGATCTCCTTACTTCGCAATAACGGTGTTGGTGGGTTCGCACCAGCCGTTACGTTCAATACCAACTCGGGCGGAGTAGACATGGCGGTTGGCGATTTCAACAACAACGGAAGCCTTGACGTTGCTGTTGCTGTTGGTTCCGGCGTAAGTATTCTGTTGGGCAACGGCCAGGGAGGTTTCAGTGCGCCAACATTTCTTCAAGTGGCGGCGAATAGAATCGTTACTGCTGACTTTAATAACGACGGAAAACTGGATCTGGCAATTACGGGCAACAATACTCAAATCCGCCTCGGAAATGGCGCCGGTCAATTTGCCGATTCTGCCTGCCCGGTGCCATCCAATTCGGGAGGGTTGGCAGCCGGCGACCTTAACGGTGACGGGAAAATTGATCTTGTGCGGGCGAATACTCTCGCAGCGCAGATTCAAATTCATCTCGGTGATGGAACCGGGTGCTTAGGGGCAGCGACGAACATCGACGTGCTGAATTTCGGCCGGCCAGGATTTGTAGCTTTAGCGGACCTGAACAAAGACGGAAAGCTCGATATCGTTGCTGGCGCAACAGTGTTGCTGGGTGACGGGACTGGCGCATTTGGACCACCGTTCGCGTTTGGAATGGGTAGTCTTGGTAGTGACCCAGGTGCAAACACCGTCATCGCCGACTTCAATGGCGACTCGAATCCCGACATCGCATCAGCCTCAACTGGTACAGCCGGAATATTGTTCGGAGATGGTTCAGGCGGCTTTCGATTCGCTGCTGGTCCAGCCGGACGCGGCGCCTTCGGCCTCGCGCGGGCTGATCTGAATAACGATGGAAAAACCGACGCGGTAGTCATGAGTAATGGTGGCTTTGTCGTGTTGCTGGGTGACGGAACGGGAAACCTCATTACTTCTTCAACCGTCGCCGTACCCAGTGCATCATCGTTCGCTGGTCCTGTAGTCGCCGATTTCAATGGTGACACTAAGTTGGATGTCGCTGTGCTCGACGCCACTCACAACGGACCTAATGGCCTGCCGCGGTTCCATGTGGCTGTCGGTGACGGACTCGGTGGCTTCGGGTCGACAATCTCCACCAGCTTCGATGCCCCCGAACCATTTAGTGTGTCAGGGGGAGATCTGAACGGAGACGGTAAGATCGATTTAGTGACGGTGAATCGTGGCGGAGGAAACAACAACGAGGGATCGATCTCGATTGGCCTGTCAGATGGCGCCGGACACTTCACCATGCAGCCCAATGCTTCTGTCAGGACTGCGTCAAATCCTATTGGAGTAGCTTTCGCGGACTTCGACAAGGACGGCAAGATGGATCTTGCTGTTCCTGGCGGTTTTGGCTTCAGTATTCTGCGGGGAAACGGGGCCGGCGGATTTGCACCGCGAACTCACATCACGACGGCCAACTCAAGTTCAATCCGCGCAGCGGATCTGAATGGCGACGGCAAGATCGATCTCGCGATGGTTTCTGAGGAACTCAATGGAAAAACCTCGGTAGTACTAGGCGACGGCCAGGGCGGCTTTACAGCCCCTCTTCAATTTAGTCTCGGAAATTTTTCGTCCGATATAGCGGTAGCTGATTTCAACAATGACAACAAGGCCGATCTGGCAGTAGCGATTTCACGTCAGGATCCGTTTCCGAGTCCCCTCAAATCAAACATCGCGGTGCTTCTCGGCGATGGTATTGGAGGTTTTGGTTCACCCGTCTCAATCGCCGCCGACCGCAGCGCATCACAGATTCTTGCAGCCGATCTTAACGGCGATGGTCAACCGGATATCATCACCGCCAATCAACTAGTCAACAATCTGACTGTGGCGATTAACACCTGTACTGATGTCCCACCGTCTTCGTTTGTCATTTCCGGAGTAGTCACAAACGGAAGCGGTCAGGGAATCGCTGATGTGACGATGATATTGGAAAGTGACGTAGCAGAACCGCAGATCGTTTTTACGAATCAAAGTGGTGGCTATGCTTTTAGTTATGCGGCCAATCTGAGTCATAACCTGAAGGTTACTCCATCAAAGTCAGGATTTTCCTTCAATCCTCAAACGATATCATTCGTGTCGACCAACAGTGTGAGCGGCGATAAGACGGCATCATATACTGGAACACCAGGTTCGACCGCGCCATCGGGACAGACGCCAATTTTGCTGACGTGGGAAGACTCTCAGCGCGCTGTTGCTGTGGATTCTGTTACGTCGACGAGTGAGCCTTTCGCAATCACAAACACTCACAATTTCAGCGCCGACCAGCGCACTCGTCTCTCGTTGTTTGCGGTGAATATAGACCTGGCTGCGGGTGAGACCTCTTCAGTGATCCAGGCTGAGGCCGAAGCTCAAAATGGCCAGACCTTCCCACTCACTATAGAGTTTTTTGGTTCGGTGCCAAACCTCAGTTGGCTCAAGCAGATCACAGTGAAGTTGCCGAACGAAGTAGCCTCCAGCAACGAGATTCGTGTCACACTGAAACTACGTGGCACCGCCGGAAACACAGTGATCGTAAAACTAAAGCCCTGAGCTCAGTTCCAGCAAACGTTCAGCATTGCATCTTTCGCGCGTTTGACGTGACAATGCCGTCGAATCATGCGCCGATCAGGTTGCGTTCTCTTAGTTAATCTTCTCTTCTTACTCTTGCTTAGCAGCGGTGGTACCGCGCTGGCACTCGATTCGTCCCGAGAGCTTTCTCAGTTTGGCCACGAAGTTTGGCTCACCGAGAACGGCTTGCCTCAGAACACCGTTCACGCCATCGCTCAGACCGCGGATGGCTACATCTGGATCGGGACTGAAGAGGGTTTGGCTCGCTTCGACGGCGTGAAGTTTACCGTTTTTGAAAAGCAGAATACTCCGGCGATCAAGAGCAACTACATTCGCAGTCTGTTAGCAGATCGGCAGGGCGCTCTGTGGATTGGCACGGCGCAAGGTCTGGTCCGGATGGTGAATGGTAAGTTCACGTTGTTCACCAGAGATGAGGGACTCCCCAGCGAAACTATCCAAGCAGTTTACGAAGATCGGGAAAGCAATCTCTGGGTTGCAACCGCGAATGGTCTAGCGCTCTTAAAAAGCGGCGGCCTAACCACCTTCACCACTAAAGAAAGGCAGATCAGCGGCATCATCCATGCCTTGTTGGAAGATTCCAATGGTGCGCTTTGGATTGCCACGCCTTACGGTGTGGGCCGGCTTAAGGATGGTAAGTTTACGAACTACACGGTGCGCGATGGACTTGGCAGCACCAGTGTCAGAGCAATCCAGGAAGACAAAAAGGGTAGGATATGGTTTGGCTCTCTCGGTGGCCTGACCTCGTTCGACGGCAATCGATTCACAACCTACACAACACGAGATGGTCTGCCAAACGAGCGAGTCATTTCCCTTCTGGCGGATCGAGATGGCGGTCTGCTTATTGGAACGGCTGGGGGTCTTTGTCGCTTCAGTGATGGCAGATTCACTGCCTTCAATACCGGAGAAGCACTCTCGACCAGCACCATCCTCTCACTGCTCGAAGACCTCGAAGGCAATGTGTGGATCGGCACTGAGTCCGGAGGAATCAACCTCCTGAAAGATACAAAATTCACGACGTACACCGTCAGAAACGGACTCTCAAACGATCTCGTCAAATCGATATACGAAGACCACGAAGGAAATATATGGATCGGTACTGACGGCGGCGGCTTGAATTTGCTACGGAACGGGAAGCTCAACGCTTATACCACTCGAGAAAATCTCTCCAGCAATGTTGTTCTGGCTCTCACCGGTGACAATGCGGGAAATCTCTGGGTCGGAACGCCTGACGGATTGAGTCGTTTTAGTAAAGGAAAGTTCACTACCTATACTTCGGCTGATGGTTTGGCCAGCAATAGCGTCAGATCGCTCTACCTGGATCGTCACGGCAATCTATGGATCGGCACACGCGGTGGCCTGACTAGAATGACGAACGGAGTTTTCAAAACGTTCACTGAGGTCGATGGACTTCCGAACGATCTGATCACTACACTTTATGAGGACACCAAAGGAAACTTGTGGATAGGCACGTTCGCAGGTTTGGCCAAGCTCACGAATGAGGAGTTCACAACCTTTACTGCCAGTGACGGCCTTTCAAGCGATGCAGTTATCTCACTCCATGAAGATTCGGAAGGCACGTTGTGGATCGGTACGAACGGCGGTGGTTTGAATGGCCTGAAAGATGGCAAGTTTACCACCTACACTACGAGTAATGGTCTACTTGATGATGTTGTCTACCGGATTCTGGAAGACGGCCGAAACAACCTGTGGCTAAGTTGCCGCAAGGGTATCTTTCACATCAGTAAAAAAGAACTCAATGAGTTTGCCAAAGGCATGATTGCCTCGATCGCGCCGGTTGCTTACGGTACCGCTGACGGCATGATGACGCGCGAGTGTAGCGGTGGCGGCGATCCGGCTGGATGGCGAGGTCGTGACGGAAAGCTGTGGTTTTCAACTCTCAAGGGTGTCGCAATGATTGACCCGGCGAGACTAAAAACGAATTCGCACGCGCCGCCTGTGGTGATCGAGCAAATACGTATCGACGATCAATCATTTGCGCCCGGCGAGCGCCTCGAGCTGCCGGCCGGCACAACGCGTTTTGATTTGGATTACACAGCTCCAAGCTTCGTGGCGCCCGAGAAAGTCAGGTTCAGGTATAAGTTGGAGGGGTTTGACAAGGACTGGATTGATAGCGGCACTCGCCGCATTGCCTACTACACGAATCTGCGTCCCGGAACGTACACGTTTCGCGTAATCGCCAGTAACAACGATGGCGTTTGGAATCAAACCGGCGCCACTGTTTCTCTTTACCTGAAGCCATATTTTTATCAGACCTACTGGTTTTACGCGGTCTGCCTAGTCGTGCTGGTAATGTTGGCGTGGTTACTTTTTCGGCTTCGTGTGCGCGGAATGCAAGCGCGATTCAGTGCCGTGCTGGGCGAACGAACCCGGATCGCTCGCGAGATACACGACAACCTCGCGCAGGAGATGGCCGGACTCTCCGTACAACTGGAGGTAATCGCACGCAAGTTACCACCTGGGGCTGACGCTGCCTTGTCTGCTC
>DATNJO010000724.1:0-10108 GCA_035603895.1 Pyrinomonadaceae bacterium | reverse complement strand
CGTGTCCTCCACATAACCAGCGCCGCCAAACGACTCAAGCACTTCACTCGCGACTGCAACTGCCTGCTTCGCCGTGGTCAACTTCATGATCGGCGTAAGCAAGCGCAACAACCACGCGTCGTCTTCAGTGATCTCACCGGTCTCGCTTCGTCCGGTTAACTCAGCAACGTAGAACGCGAGATGAAACGCCGCTTCTGCTTCAGCCTGCAAACCCATCAACGTGTCAACGTGCAACGCTTTTTCAGCGAGCGTCGATCCAAACGCCACTCGCTTACCGGCATAGTCAAACGCGAGCGCGAGTCCACGGCGCATGAGCGCCACGGCGCTGATGCCGTTCCACAGCCGGGTGATGTTGAGCAACGGCGCGATGTTGCGAATGCCGTCCGTCGTTCCCAGCACCAGTTGCGCAGGCGTGCCGTTCAACGTCAATTCAGCAGTAGGAACTTTGCGCGTGCCGAGTTTATCTTTGAGACGGTTGATCTCGATGTTGCGCGGGCGTCCATGTTCGTCGCGCGTTTCGATGTAGAAGAGTGCGAGCCCGCGCCCGCCCGGCGGATTGCCTTCGGGCCGCGCCAGCGTGAGTGCGATTTGCGACGCAATCGCGGACGTAAACCACTTCCGGCCATACAACCGAAACTCTGCATCGCGTTCGTGTTTGGCTATGGTCTCCGACAAACCGACATCCGAACCGCCCGTGAGCTCCGTCATCCATTGACCCGCGGTCCAAAACTCCGAAGGCTCGCGAGCGATCAAATGCGGCACCGCGCGTTCGATCAGCTTTTGATTTCCGGACGCGAGTAACGTGCGCGCAGCGCCGTCGGTCATCGCGAGCGGACAACTGTAAATGTCAGTCGAAGGAGTGAAGAGGTAAGCGAGTGCACACTGATGAACTCGCGAAAGACTGCCGTGCTTGCGCTCGTAAGCCGTGGCGACGACGCCGTGCTCGGCCGCAATGCGTTCAGCACGCTGCCACAGCGGCGTCAACTCAATCCGATCGACGCGGTTCCCCCACGCATCCCATTGCGTGAGCACGGGCTCATTCAACCGATCGGCAAGCTGTAGTTGATACAACTCCGCGCCCGCGAGCCGCCCCATCTCCACCAGCGATGGCCCGATCTCGCTTAATACCTCGGGCGGAAAAACGCGGGCAAGGTACGATCGCAGCACGCGATCGTCTTCATACTGATTGCCGAGAGTTGGAGGCGTCTGTTGAAACGTCATGCCGCAGTTTGACGTTCAATGTAACCCGCCTCGAACTCAAACTACAACGCTCGATTCCGCGAGCAGGTTACTTAGCACCGCGCTCAGGTCTTCAACTTTCACGGGCTTCGAAACGTAATCATCCATTCCCGCGGCGAGGCACTTGGCCCGATCGCCTTCCAAAGCGTTCGCCGTCATGGCGACGATCCAGGTGTGTTTCGCTGCGCCTTCGCGACGGCGGATCTCGGCGGTCGCTTCGTAGCCATCCATCTCGGGCATCTGGCAATCCATCAACACCAGGTCGTAAGGAATTCGCCCGAGCGCTTCGACAGCCTCACGCCCGTTGGCGACCGCATCCGCCCGATAACCCAACTTCTGCAACTGCCGCAGCGCGACCTTTTGATTGACAGCGTTGTCTTCAGCCAGCAGCAGAAGTTTGTTCGACATCATCTTCGCTTCTGCGAGCGAGTGCTTCGTGACCACGGGCACCTTTGGAGCGTTGGTTTCCTGTTTGGAACTGCTCGCACTGATAACCTTCGCCAAACAGTCGAACAGTTGAGACTGGCGCACTGGCTTTGTTAGATACGCCGCGATACCACTCTCGCGCGCAGTTTGAGCATCACCACGCTCTCCAAAAGACGTCAGCATCACAAGCCGAACGCTGGCGATTGCCGGATCGGCTTTGATCCGGCGCGCGAGTTCAAAACCGTCCATGTTCGGCATCATCAGATCGAGCACGGCGAGACTAAACGGCTCGTTACGCTGCGCCGCCGCACGCAGTAGTGCGAGTGCTTGTCGTCCTGACTCCGCTTCTTCGTGCACCATTCCCCACGACCCGACTTGATGCTTCAGGATCTGGCGGTTCGTCGCACTGTCGTCAACGATTAATACTCGCAAGTTTTCAAAGTCGACCGTTGGCTGCTCAACGAAAGCCCCCTCGGGCTGTTTCTCAAACCGCGCCGTAAACCAGAACGTCGAACCTTCGCCTTCAGCACTGCGCACGCCGATCTGACCATCCATGAGTTCGACGAGTTGTTTCGAAATCGCGAGACCGAGGCCCGTGCCGCCAAATTTGCGCGTCGTGGAACCGTCAGCCTGCGTGAACGCCTGAAAGAGATTGCGTTGCGTCGTTTCGCTGATACCAATGCCGGTATCGCTGACTTCAAAGCGAATGACCACATCGGTTTCAGTTTCGCTTTCGGTAGACGCGCGAACGACGACTTCGCCTTGCCCCGTAAACTTGATCGCGTTGCCGAGCAGGTTGGTAATGATCTGGCGCAGACGGCCCGGATCGCCACGCAAGAAAACGGGGACATCTTTGTGGACCAGGGAAGCGAGTTCGAGCTTCTTCTGATGGGCCTTCTCGGCTAGCAATTCGATCGTGTCTTCAATCGCATTAGTCAGCACGAAGTCGAGCACTTCAAAATTCAGTTTCCCAGCTTCGATCTTCGAGAAGTCGAGAATGTCGTTGATGATCGTCAACAAAGCATCGCCGCTCGAACGGATCGTTTCGGCAAACTCGCGTTGCTCCGGTGTGAGTTCGGTATCCAGCAGCAGTCCGGTCATGCCGATCACGCCGTTCATTGGCGTGCGGATTTCGTGACTCATGTTTGCCAGAAACTCCGACTTCAGCCGCGCGGATTCAAGCGCGGCGTTGCGTGCATCCTCCAACTCTCTTTCCGCTCGCTTGCGCGCGGTGACGTCGCGCGCGATCCCGTGAACAGCGTGAGGCGCGCCGTTTCGATGTATGAGCCGCGAGTTTACTTCGAGCGTGACTCGACGGTTGTCTTTGGTAATGATGTCGATCTCGTAAGCAGACGAATCTTTCTCGGCCGACTTTTTCGACATTGCCTTACGAGCCTTCTCCAACTCGTCGGGCGCGATTACCTGAGCGACATTCATCCCGATGCACTCTTCATGAGTGTAACCAGTGATCTTTTCGCACACGATGTTTGCGGAGGTGTAGTTGCCGGCAAGATCGTGCGTGTAAACCAAATCCTGCGCGTTTTCAAACAAGTCGCGATAACGTTCTTCGCTCTCGCGCACTGCGTCTTCAGCACGGCGGCGCTCAATCGCGAGTGCAACGTGCCCGCCAACTGAAACCAGAAACGCGACATCGTCTTCAGAGTAAGCATCGACGTCCGTGTAATGCTGGACCACCAGCACGCCGATCACGCCAGAAGGAGTTTCCAGCGGAACGCCTAGCCACGCTGCTGGAGGAGTTCCAATAGATTCAAGTTCGCCCGCTTCGACCAATTCCGCAAAACGCGTCGGCCTCAAGAGCACTGGCCGGCCTGTTCGTAGCACGTAAGCGGCGCGCCCGCGGCCGAGTTTTGCCGGTGGCAGATCGTCGTCGTATTCGTCGACGAATATCTGCATCGTCAGCATTCCCGTAGAGGGATTGTGCAGGGCAACGAAAAAGTTTTCAGCGTAGAGGACGCGGCCGATTGCTTGATGAATGAACTTCAGCAATTCGTCGAGATTGGAAATCGTGTTGACACCCTGGGTGATCTCAAACAATACCTGCCGCAGCGTTTCTGCTGCTGTTCGTTGGTGCATTTCGGTGCGCAGGCCTTCGTTCACTTCGGCGAGTTCGGCGGTGCGGTCCTCCACGCGGCGTTCCAGGTTTTCATGTGCCTGCAACAACAAATCTTCTGATTGTTTTCGCGTTTGTATGTGGCGGGCGATGGTCCGAAAGACAAAGATACCAATCAAGGCGCACAGCAGTATTTCAAAAGTCATCAAGATGAGACTCGTGGTGCGAATTCTTCCCGCGGTGGCCGCTTGTCTCATTTGGGCCAGATTCATTTGCTGGCCCTGATAAGTCACGTAATCGTCCCAGGAGTTGTGATAGCGCGTAATCAGTGGTAACGCCTCGCGCCTCATGATCTCGCGAGCGACCTCAGGCTGACGTTTTTCGATCAGCAGTTCGAGTGCGTAGAGATATTTGTCAACGTACACTCCGCGTTGTTGTTTGACTGCCTCGAGTAGCTCTCCTTCTCTGGGAGTTCTGACTCGTTCGGTTAGGGTCTTTATTAGTTGCGAAACTTCTTCAGCATTACGCGTTCGTTGCGCCATAAGCGCTTCACGTTCGGCTTCATCGGTAACGAAAAACACCATCACCGCGATGCGGTTGTTTTGGTTTGAGCGAGACTGCGCCAGACGCGATAACTCCACTTTGGTCCACTCGCGCTCGACGATATGCGTGAGCTCTGTGTCGAGTGAGTGCAACTGGTAGAGGCTGAGAGCGCCGAGGAAGGTCAAGGTCGTAATCAGCAGCCCGAAGCAGAGCAGGAGTCGTGCGCCGAGACGGGCATCACCGGCCAACGAAAATAAATTGCGGATTTTCTTGATCATGCCAAACGTGAAGGGAGGACAGAATGCCGCTGATTCGCGGAACAGGTGGTCAGAGTGCCACGGCGGAACGGTACACTACGGCGGCAAGTGGCCCGAAAATGCCGTCGCCAGTGCGAAAGAGCAAGTGCTATTCCAATGTTTTAGTTTTAGTCCTGGTGGGTCGTTCGACGAGATAAACGATGCGCGACAAGCGCCGCTCGGAGGTCAATTGATGAACCGCAGCAAAGAACTTCTGTAGACCGGCGAAGCGTTCTTCACCTTCGATTTTGATTAGAGCGTCGTGGTGGCGTTCGCGCGCGTCGTGCCAGCGGCCGGAGATCAGCGCGGCATTCTCGGTCACGTCTTCTTTCTGCACGAGCTTCAGTCCCGCGTCCTTGATTAGCTGTTCGTTGACTCCCGGAGGCACCAACAAAAACAGGCCGACCAAACTACGCAACGCGAGTTCGTCGTTTGTCACCGGACCCGTAATCACAACCGGATCAGTAAACACCGCACGCCCGCCGGGACGCAGGACGCGACGCCATTCACGAAAGACGTTCAGACGATCGGGGAAGTGATTCATCGAGTCGATGCATAGCAGGGCGTCGAAAGTCTGGTCTTCAAACGGCAGTTGCGAATTTGCATCGGCGACTTTGAACTCGACGCGAGTACGCGATTGTGACGAGCTTTCAGTCGCTGTCTTGACACCGCTCTCATTTGCGTCGATACCGGTGATGTGACTGTTGGCTTTGCAGGCGAGATAACGCGCCGGTCCACCGGAACCGCTCGCGACTTCGAGTGCGTGATCGCCAGGCAGGAGTTTCAACCACGAGATGAAGCGATCGTATTCATCGACAGTTAGCCAACTATTCTGTCCGATGTCGCGGCCAAATGTCTCTTCACGAATTGCCTGGAGCACTTGGTCGCTGAAATTACTATAAGTGCTATCGAACAGATCTATACGACTAGCCATTTCAAAACTCCTTCGATAGACTCTAACGCGTATTTTCTATTTAAAATGGCACACATGAATAATTTGTTACGCGAATGGAGCGAATCCGCGAAGTCGTGGCGCGACCACAGTGCGACGGTTCGCACGATGTTTGCGCCAGTGACAACGGCGTTAATCGAAGCAGCGCGAATTTCCGCGGGGCAATCGGTGTTGGACGTCGCAGGTGGACCAGGCGAACCCTCGCTGACAATAGCAGAGATAGTTGGACCACCAGGTACGGTAACGTACACAGACGCAGTTGCTGAAATGGTGGCGGCTGCGGAAGAGGAAGGGAAGCGGCGTGGCGTGTCTAACGTTCGCTTTCAGCAGTGCGTCGCTGAATCGCTGCCGTTTGCTGACGACTCGTTTGATGTAACGGTTAGCAGGCTTGGCGTGATGCTCTTTTCGGATCCCGCGGTGGCGTTGCGAGAGATGTTGCGCGTGACGAAGCCGCAGGGCGCGTTGTGTTTCGTGGTGTGGGGAGACAATCAACGCAATCCGTTTACGTCGAGCGTGACGAAGGTGGTTTCGCGTTATGTGGATACGCCGGCTGAGGACGCCGACGCGCCGGGTGCGTTTCGTTTCGCTGAGCCCGGAAAGCTCGCTCGTTTGTTGACGCAAGCTGGAGCAACGGACGTGCAGGAAAGGGAATTGAACTTCCGGATCGCGGCGCCGATCGATATCGAACAGTTTTGGGAGATGCGTTCGACGATGTCAGGAACCTTACGCGAGAAGCTCGCGACGCTCTCGCCCGAGAAAGCGCGACAAGTTGCGTTGGAAGTTCAAGAGGCCGTACGGGAGTTCTTCCCCAACAACCAAATGAACTTCCCCGCCCACATGCTCATCGTCTCCGGCCGAAAAATCCCGCCGACGTAGTCGGTGGTACTTTCAGACCTAACCTGGCAATTCCGCGTCAGCAACAATCCCGCCGACCGTAGTCGGTGATACTTTCAGACCTAATCTACCAAGATCCGGGTCAGCAATAATCCCACCGACCGTAGTCGGTGGATCGTTCACTTAGTTCGAACGTATGAACGAACCACCAACTGCGTTGGTGGGATTGTTCGTCGTAACGGGCCAGTTGTAGGTTGAGTATCAAGGAACCACCAACTAACGTTGGTGGGATTGTTCGTCGTAACGGGCTAGTTATAGGTTGAGTATCAAGGAACCACCAACTGTGTTGGTGGGATTGTGCTTCGTAACGGGCTAGTTATAGGTTGAGTCTCAAGGAACCACCAACTGCGTTGGTGGGATTGCTCTTCGTAACGGGCCAGTTGCAGGTTGAGTATCAAGGAACCACCAACTGTGTTGGTGGGATTAACTGAATCAATTTGTCGAGCCGCTTTGCTTCAGCGTGATTATGTGATTGTCGGCTTTGCTTACTTCGTCGAAGAGGCGCTTGAGCGGTTCGTACTTGTCCACGGTAAACAGCAACACGTCCTGCTGGCCGAAGAAGAATGTTCGGTTGTAGTGAAGGGTGGTTTGATCGTTGGTGACTCCTATATGCACTTCGTGCTTCGAGATGCCCGCGCTGATCGGCGCGGGACGATCCGCGTTGTCGAGCGTGTAACCCTTTGGCAACTGAATCGTGACTTCGTCCTCTTCAGACCACGGATAGTGAAAGTAGATCGGGTAACGACGCGTACCCGCACTGAACATCGGTTCGCCGCCTTTGTTGAAATAGCCCGGCTGGAAAAACAGACGCTTGCCGGTTCGCTGCGCATACTCCGGAATGCGTACGTGGTACTTGTACACAAACGGCTTCACCGGATCCGTGGCGTTCTCAATGACGATGTTCGTCAGCTCGGCTGAACTCAACCGATTCTTCACCATCTCCTTCAAATTCTCTTCACGCTGCGTCGGCGAGTCTTCGTCATTGAGCCGTTTGCGCTCAACCGCGAGATGACCCGAGTATTCAACCGTGACGTCACCCTCGAGTGTGCCATTTTCATCAAGCTTCAACGTCGCGGTGCGTTTCTCTTTCGACTTCTCCGGCGGCGACAACGGCGTCCTGGTCCAAATCGGACGCTCATCCGCGATCAGCGCGTCAACCCCTTCTTCCTGCCAACGCAACATGCCCGGCGTGATGTACTGCAATCCGGGATCGAAAAATTTCCACGACGTGCCGGAGCGAACTGCGATGTTCGAAGGACGCAGCGCACCGGGAATGTGAACGCTTCGATCGAAAAGCCGTTGACCGCGATCCGGTAACAATGCAACACGAGCTTCGAGTCCCGCGGCGTTGACGAGCGCGGCAAAGAGCAAGTTGATATCGATACCTGGTCCAACGCCACGTTTCAGCGTGTCAGACGGTTTCTTGTTCTCTTTCAATTTCTCGATCTCGTCTTCAGTAAACCCGGAGTTCTCATCCTGCGTGTTCTTGATGTTGGTGCGAACAAACTCGAAGATCTTCTGTACTTTCTCGTCGTCAGTACTGGCGCCCGCGGTAATCTCCGCGGCTTTCGCTTTGATTTCCTTGTCGACCTTCATGTACGGCTGAAAGCCCGTATAAACCTGACTCGCCAGCATCGGATAACCGAGCAACAGCGAAAGGATGCTGTAGTACTTGACCATGGCCCACGAGCGCACGTTGTCCTCGGGTGGCATCAAAGGCTCTTCGCGAAACGCCGGCATGTTCGTGACGGTCGTCACCTGAAAGCCATTCTTCTCCTTCTCAAACTGAGGCTCGTCCATGTTGAACGCGCGTACGTCGACAGTCATCTTGCCCGCCGGCTTGATGTGATAAGTAATCGTCTGGACCGGAATGTCACGTTGAAACTGAAGCCGTAGATTGTTCGCCGACGAGTTTGAAATTACTTCCTTCCACTTATATTCGATGATCGCGCCCGGTTCGATGCCCGGAAATGCAAACGTCTTCGTTCGCAACTTCAGCCCGCTGACCTTCACCACCGTCTTTTCGATGATGTCGTCTTTCGCAAGTTCGACGATCGAACCGTCCGGCTTGATCGTGCGCGCAGCGACGTCTTTGATTTTGACGCCACTGATGTAAGGGATGTCGATCTTGCTGTGTTTCTCGCGGCCGCGTTCGGTGAAGATCTTGATGCGGACGTAGTGTGAGAGAACGAGATCGTTCTGGCCACCGTCGTCGACACGAATGTCCCAAAAGATGGCTTCGGCATCAGCGTTAGGTTCAACGACCGCGGCTTTGAGAGCGAGATGGTCCGGATCCAGCGGCCGCCATTCTTCACCTGCGGCGTTTGCCGTGGCCCAGTTCGCGCCTATCGAGCCTAAAACTAACGTGATTACAAGCAGGAAGGAAACGAGGGTTTTCATGAGCGAATTCTATATCAAATCCGCCGTCTGGCAATATGTTTTAGGGTCGCGAAACTTACAAAAACTGTCGCGCAAAATCGCCCGCGGTCTGTGGCCGTTCGCCGGGATCTTTAGCGAGCGCCTGCATGATTGCGGTGGAGACTCGCCGCGGAATCCCGAGCTGTGCCGGCAGCGGCAGTGGTGGTTCGTACAAGTGGCGGTTGATCACACCTGAAACCGTCTCCGCGTCGAACGGCCGCGTGCCGGAAAGCATTTCGTAGAACATCGCGCCGAGACTGTAGACATCCGAACGCGTGTCGAGCGTTTCGCCCATTCCTTGTTCCGGCGACATGTAATAAGGAGTGCCGACCACGGTCCCATCGGGACCAGCGCCCGCATCGGCCAGCAGTTTCGCCAAACCAAAATCCACTACGCGCACACTCTCAAACTCAAAATCGTCATCCGGCGCGACGACGAGTATATTCTCCGGCTTGAGATCGCGATGCACGACACCCTGTCGATGCGCCGCGCTCACACCCGCGCAAATCCCGCGCATCAAACGCAGCGCACGTTCAACCGGAAAACGGTTTTCGCTCTTCAGCAGATCGCGCAACGGCGTACCTCTGACAAACTCCATCACGATGTAAGCCGGCGCCTGTTCGTCGTCAGTCTCGCCGAAGTCGTGAATCGTGATTACGTTTGGATGGCGCAACATCGCCGCCGCACGCGCCTCGCGGCGAAAGCGCGCCAGCGCCGCATCGTCTTTTACAAACTTGCCAGGCAGAATCTTTACAGCGACATCGTCGCCGATGTGGACGCGGCGCGCACGATAGACCACACTCATCCCGCCTTGGCCCAACTTCGCGGCCAACTCATACCTGCTGTCAATGACGTGACCGATCAACGGATCGACATCAAACAAGCGAACGGTGGGCAGGGAAGCCTGATACTGGTTTTCGTAATACGGATGCGCTGTGCCGGGTAAGCTCAACGGCAGGCCACACTCAGCGCAGAACATTGCTTCCTGCTTCAGGAAACGCTCACATGCCGGACAAAAAGGAAACTCGGCGCGCAGACCAGCGATCATCTCGTCGAGTCGATCTTCGATTGCGTCGAGTCCGTTCGCGCCCGTCGCACAACCGCGCAGGTTTTCTTCCGCGTCGAACAGGTAGTACACCGGAAGATCGTCCGGCTGAACAGCGAAGTCGGTGCGCAAACGTTGGTCGTTATCGAGCGCGCAAGGCTCGGTGATATTCAACCGCGCGATCGCATCACGCACCGGGCGCGAATCTTTTTCCGCGCCGGCTT
>DATNJO010000723.1:0-4890 GCA_035603895.1 Pyrinomonadaceae bacterium | reverse complement strand
GTTCGGTTGATGTTCGAGCAAGTCGCTGACGTGCTGCGACATCGGAAACTTCTGCGACGCTTCAGTGAAATAGATTGTTCCATCCGCAGCCACGTCGAGATCGTTCAAACAACTAAACTTCACGCCATCGGCTTCATCGGCAAGCAGCTTTACGTCACCGGCTTTATTGATCGATAGCAATCCTCTCAAAGCATCGGCGACGATCAGATTTCCTTCTCGGTCGAAAACGAGTCCGAGCGGACGGCCCTGCGTGTTGGCGAACACGCGCGGCTGAGTGCCATCAGGCGCAAGTTGAACTATGCGGCCGTCTTCAAACCCGCCGTAAATTTTTCCCTCAGCGTCAATCGCTACGTCCTCGGGACCGTGGCCCTGGCCGAGACTCAATCGCTGCACGGGCGCGAGACGCGAATTCTTTTCGTATGGACCAGCCAATCCCGGATTCGCCGGCGGCGTCCACGCTTCGGGCACGATCGGCACTGGCCCAAAAAAAAGATAGACAAGCGTGGCGGCGAGGAGCGTGCCGATGAAGGCTAGAATGTTTCGTTTCAAGATTTTAGGGGGTGAAGTTAACGTTCGCCGCGAGATTTTTCGACCTGGGTTTCCAAGTCAACCACGAGCTTGCGGATTCCCGGTTGATCGATCGGTTCTATCAGTCGCAACGCTTCGTCGAGAATGCGTCGTTGATGTTCGGGCCAGTTTGGTTTGCCCGCAACACAGCCGAGTTCGCCGTCGTAAAGCGCGACGCGCGGCGGGCGCACCATTTCAGCCACGTCTCTCAACACCGCCAGCGTCATGGTCGGAACACCGGCGAGCTCGATTGCTCGCGCCACCAGCCCAACAGATTGATGACACAGCCTCGACGCAGGCACCAGCAACGCCGCCTGCACTTCATAGCGATTGATTCTTTCCAGCAACGCGGGCACGAGTTCGTCAGCAATGCGCGCCGCATCGGGGATTGAACCACTAAAGCTCCAGAAGACCGGATTGAGTTGACCGATGATGCCGTTGTTCTCAAATTCACGCAGCCGTTCGATTGGAATCTCGGCGTTCATATCCTGCTGAACCGCGGCCGGATCGTAACCGCGAGCGGAGTAACGAAGATCCGCGCCTTCGACATCGACAGGTATCTCTTTGAAAGTTGCTTCTGACTCGCCAAACGCCGGCGTCCCATCAATGTGGGCACCCGCCGAACTGATCAGCGCAAGATTCAACATCGGCAGCGCACGGCGCGCGGGCGTGAACGGCGCGCGTCGATTCTTCACAAACGGATAATCGGAGCCAACGTCGGCATCACGGGTCGATCCACCCTGTTTCCAGTCGGCATAACGCCGCCGCCAACCATCAATATCCTCGATGATCTCCACCTACTTCGCTTCTCCCTTTGGAATTACCGGCCCGCTTCGGACCATCAGCACCAGCGCTACCAGGGCCGCAATCATAGCAAGCGAAAGCACAATCACCGAATACCCGTGCAGGCTATTGAACGCCGCGCGTCGCGCGTCATCCGCTGCTAGTTGATCGATGGGCAGGATCATCGTGGCTTTTAAGGCACGCATCCGAGCGGCGATCACCCAATGGCCTAAAGCGGTCATCAACGCGATCACGGCAAGACAAATCCCCTCAGCGAGAAAGCTCTTGCGCCCGGTTAAATCGCGTCTCGCGAATATCGTGACCGCCAACAGCAACGCAATCACAAACCCCGCGACGTTTACGACTGAAAGCGAACGCGAGACAATCGCGCCCGCAATCTCGCTCGCATTCGGCAACGAATAAAGTCGCAAAACGCCAAACGCCGCCGGCGCAACAACCATGCTAAAAAACAGCGCCACGCCAAACCACGCCGCCAGCAACATCAATCGCGTTGAATTCAGAATGCGCATAATGCCTTCCTAATCAAACTCATCAACCGCTACCAACAAACGAATTTTCGGCGGCACGATCTCCGGCATCGTCAACTCTCGCGGATCGGGAACACTTAACAACCACGACAACGCCGAATCAAGTTGCGCCTGGTAATTCTCGAGGTCCAAAGACATGAACACCGAACATCCTAACCGTGCAAACTTCTCTTTCGCACGCAAATACATCTGCCGCGCCGCGCCTGGCCGGCCGATGTCCAGATGATGAAACGCCACCGCCGACTGAATCATCGCTTGCAAAAACAGTTTCTCCTGCGGTCCAACCTCGCCCATCCAGCGTTCTTCCCACGCGTCGTGGGCCGCATGAAATTCGCCTGCGTTGTAAAGATCGATGCCCGCGATGTATTCGATCGGATACGCCGCGATGTGCGCGTCGGAATACGGAATTTCGATCTCAACTTCAGCCATGGATTCTTTGCGCATTCAGTCGTGCGGCGATAACTTTCGCGGCCGTTGCGCCCGCGCCGGTCGCGCCATTGATCGTCGGCGCGAGGGGATTCGAAACATCTCCCGCGGCGAACACCATCGGCACACTCGTTTCCTGTTCGCTGTTCACCGCGATGTATCCCTGCGGATCCAACTCCAACTGTTCGCGAAACAGATCAGTATTCGGTTCGACACCAATCCGAATCAGCACGCCGCGTACGGCTAACTGAAACGGCTTCAAACCGTCTTTACGCAAGATCTCGACTGCTTCAACACGATCGCTGCCGATGATACGTGTCACAACAGATTCAGTGAAAACTGTTACCGCGTGATTTGGTTGCAAACGCTCAACAAACTCACGGCGCGCGCGCAACTTCCGGCTGCGATGGACCAGCGTCACGGTCGGACAGACTTCCGCCAACAGTAACGCATTCTCCACCGCCGCATCTCCACCGCCGATAACGCAAACGTCTTCGCCGGCGAACCGTTCGCGGTCGCGAGTCGCCGATTCTATTATTCCTTTGCTCGCAAACTCTTTCTCGCCCGGAATGTTCAACGTTCGCGGTCTGACGCCCGTCGCGAGAATAATCGCGATCGACTGCAACTGCTCGCCACTACGCAACGAAATTCGTTTCGCGCGCAGATCGATTGTTTCGATCTCCGTTCCCCGCCAGAGATCGAAACCCGCGTCGTCGACGTCTACGGAGAAGTGCTCCAGTAGCTCTTTTCCGTTGCGCGCTTTTAAGCCGAGGTAATTACTGATGGGATTGTAAACTCGGTGCAGTTGACCGCCGATCTCTTCAGCTTGTTCGAGCACGAGCGTGTCCAGACCCAATTCATCGCACCAAAGAGCCGCTGACAACCCTGCTGGCCCGGCGCCGATAATGATCGCATCATGCATGTTGCGCCTGGGTCGCTGTGAAAGACTCGAGCACCTGGTCCGGCTGCAAACGCGAGGGCGTCAATCCACCGCTTTCATCCAAAAACTTCACCGCTGAGGTCATCTCTCGATTATCCGTCTTCCAGGTTCCATTACCACTGGCTTCGCGCTCGTTGAGAGATCGCAAAGCCGCGGCCAAATCTCGACGCGTAATCTGCGGGCGCACCACAGTCTCCGCCCACGAGTAATACGGATAATCGAGTCGATAAAACCACCCACCATCAGCCGGTATGCCGATCAGAAACAGTTCGCCGTGCGCATATTTCGAGATCGCCGTGAACGGTGCCGAATGCCTCGTCGGACTAAACCCGCCACCGTGAAAAATGCTCGGATCGAGCGTTACTAATGAGATCTTCGAATCGCCATACTCACGCACTTGCGATCGGCCGCTTTCAAAACTCTCCAACGCATCTGCCACAGCTTTCCAACCGTCGCGCCAAAGCGGCTCGTACGCATTAACATTCGTCAGTAATCGCTCAACCTCCGGAAACACCAACTCGTAAGCTAGCGCATCATTCTCCGCAATACGGCTAGCCATTTCGCGGCCCGCCAGCATCTGCGCCAACGGCGAACCATCGTCATTGTTTGGACTAGATTGCTCTGCGCCCTGTATCCCAATACTGACCCGCACACCGTCGTCACTCGAATGCTCTGAAAAATCCCCTGCTTCCGCTGCCGCGATCAGTAAATCTTTAAACTCCAGCGCGCGTTCACCAGTCAACACGGTCCAGCAAGACAACACGCCATCACAATCAAAATGATTGTTCGTAACCAGATCGATGCCTTTGGTAAACGAATCCCGGTGCGGCGACGCGACGAGATTCAGTGCGATCTCCGTCGACGTATCCGCCCGCAGTTCTGCGGGCGTCTCGTTGCCTTCCCAATGCGAAAAGTGAATGCTGTTGGGGACTGTTCCATCGACTGACAACTTGGGCGTGTTTTCAAGAGCTTCAGTGTATAATTCGAATCTCATGTCCTCAGAGTGTAGCGCACGCCCGCCACAAACGCGTAAGATACCGGCGCTATGGAAGAGATCACCTCAACCGAACTAAAACAACGCCTCGACAACGGCGAAGACATTCAAATTATCGACGTGCGCGAGGATAACGAATACGCGTTCAATCAGATTCCAAACTCCGTGCACATCCCGCTCGGCCAGGTCCTGGCGCGCATGGACGAGATCGATCCAAACCGCGAAACCGTCGTGCACTGCAAGATGGGAGGACGCAGTGCCCGCGCAATCGACGCGCTGCAACGCTCCGGTTTCAGTGGAAAACTGATCAACCTGAAGGGTGGAATTCTTGGTTGGTCTGACGAGGTCGACCCGAGCGTACCGAAGTATTAGCCACGAACAAACACAGAGAAACACGGACCAGAATTGAATATACTTTTCGGTCCGTGTCGTCTGTGTTTGTCTGTGGCAAATTACTTGGTGATGCCTTCGAGCTCGATAAAGCGGCTGAGTTTGGTAATCACCATGCCTTCTTCACACTCGAGCCGGCACGAAAGCGCGGGCCGGTCGCTTTGCTCAGTCTGCCCGTTGAGGTGATACCAGATCTGGCAGTTGGTACAGTCACCGTTCCAGCAGAAGTCGCCGTAAGAGAT
>DATNJO010000722.1:0-10335 GCA_035603895.1 Pyrinomonadaceae bacterium | reverse complement strand
CAACGGGCAATTTTGCGTGCTCCAACGGCGATCGCTCTTTTGGCGTCGCGTTGGTGGCGCTGGCCGATGGCCGCGTTGGACAAGCGACGATCGGTACGATCCCGACGTGCCACCGCGCATAGGCCGCTGCGGAAAACGCCGTCTGGTTTACCACACCTTTTCTGCTCAATCATACACGCCGTGTTGTTCATGGTGTTGATGATAGCGCAAACGCAACCGGCTGGATGCGCTGAACCCAGCGATTTTAGAGGGAAGTCGATGGCGACGGTGAATCGGCCGACGACCGCAATTGAGGCTTGGCGAAATCTCAAATTCGCTCTCGATAATGATTTGTTTCTGCGCGAGGACTTCTACACCGACGAAAATCTGAAGAAGTTTTTTGCCGCTACACAAATCTCCTGGCAAGAAAACCGTCCGACGCGCACAACCGGCTTGTTATTATCTCCATACCTGGAAATTTCACTGATCTACGGCACTTTTGATGAGCAATGGAAAGAAGACGCCAACGGGAAAAGGCGCGGAGGGGGCACCGTAACTACGGGCGTAACCGCGGACTTGATTACCGCCGTGTTTGGCAAGCCCATGAAGGTGACAAACCCATACGCCGAGGAACGTCCGCCACATTTTACGCCGCTGATACGAAAGACTCACCAGCTCGGCAATCAATTGGTTGAATACCATTTTGATCATGCGAGGACCGCGGCGTCGCTTAGTTTCCTTTTCAATGGCGACGGAACTGTCCAGGGATGCGGTTTCGACAATGCGGAGAAATAAAAAATGACCGTTCAGCTCAATCCGAATGCGGTTACGCTGCTGGCAAATACGTTTGGAGCGTCTTCGTACGCCTACAACAATTTAATGTCCGCGGCCCAAGCCTCATCGTATTTTGCCGGACAGCTCAATGCTATGGCGGCTGCTGGTGGCACTATAACTATCGGTCCCGCCGGGCAAGGTACAAGCGCTCGCGGAAATGCGGTAACCATAGATCCAGGCATAGTGCCGACGGGGCCTACTTCGCCTTATAATTTGATGTTTGCCCCAACCGTCGCCCATGAGTTCGCCCATGTGCTTTCGCCGCAAGTGGAGTCAAGTACGGCGCCTGATCCTCACCAGGCGATTGTCAGAGGAGAAACAAACGAGGGTGTTGCGGTTGTTGCGGAGTACATCGTCGGCAGGCAGCTGACTGCGCCGGGCGCAACGCTCAGGATTAACTCGGATCGGGATAATAAAATCACTCCTGAGTTGGATGCGATCGCGCAGCGTGCGGGCATTAATGTTTCTCAGATCCAGTTTGGATCGGCCGACGCTCATGCGCTGACCCACACCGGTTCGGATGCGGTCGCCGCGGCCGGGACTTTCTATGGGAATGAAACTCCTTCAGGAGCGCTAAACCTAATCTATGATGAATATTACGCGGCTGCCTGGATTGTGCGCAATTGCGGCGGAATTGATCCGAGTACCGTGGACTGGAACAAAGTAACATCCAAATCGATAGATTGGGATCAAGCTTCAGACGGCAGCTGCACGGTCAACGCAAAAAGCGTACCGCTAAAGAGCTATTCTAGTAGTACCGGGGGTACATTAGACATAACCGGTGAGATTTCGCCCACCGGGCAACCGATTTCTTTGAAGGTCTCCACTTTCGACGATGAGGGCGTCCTCGAGTCCCAACGCGACGTTTTCGCCAATGGCACTTCAACGAAAACGGTTTTCGACACTGGCACCGAGCCTTGGTCAAAGGACACTTCCGAGTTCAACGTCTACCAACGCCTTCAATCCCAGCGCGTAGACTTTGATAACGGCAGCCAGCAAATCAAGAAATACGACCCGGACAACAATCATCCCTACAAGCAACTCGACGTTACAAAAGGCCCGAACGGCGAGATCAGCGCCGCCCAGCTCCAGCTTGAGGCCAACATCATTGCCGCCGGCGGCTCGGTCGGCCAGATCTTCGGCTCGGCGCTTGGCCGCGCGCTGGCGCCCGACAATCAGTTCGCGGAGCTTGCGGTGGGAACGGTCGCGGGCCTGATCGGCCAGAAGCTGCTGCAGACCTTTACGGCGTCGCTAACGCTGGATGCCAGCCGCTTCGTCGCCGGCAAATTTGCCGACGTCACCGGGCTGGACGTCGCTCATGCCGGCATCGGCGCGATTTCCTCGTTCCTCACCGCCGAGCTCGGCCGCGCGCTGCATCTCACCGGCTTCGGCGCGGAATTGTTCAACGGCGCGGTCGGCGGCGTCACCGGCAGCGTGCTCAACCAGATCGTCGACAAGGTCGCTGCCGGCTATTCGTTCGATGCCGCGGTCGGCTTCATCAACTGGGGCACTGCGGCCACCCAGGCCGGCTACAACATCTCCAGCGCCGCCGGCTCATTCCTCGCGCATGCTTTTGTGCCGGCGCAGAGCCATGAAGGCGCGGTCGGCGGCCAGCTGCTCGGCGCGGTCGGCAGCGCGCTTGGGCTGAGCGCCGTGCTCAACGCGACGATCACCGGCTTCATGGGTTTCCTCATTCCAGGGCTCGGCTCGTTCTTCGGCACCATCGTCGGAACCATGCTCGGCGACGCCATCGCCGGCGATCCGGTCTATCCGATGGCCTATCATGATGTGCGGATTCTCGGCGCCGATTACCACTTCACCAGCCGTCTGGTCGGCACCGACAATCACGGCAATGCCGCGGTCTCGGAGGAGATGGGCGATCAGGTCGCCGCGATCGCCAACAGCTATCTCGACGCTGTCCATGGCGCGGGGATCCACTTCAGCGGCAAGGTGATGACCGGCTACAACGCCGGTGCAGCACCCTATCAGTATATCGCTGGCTGGTTTCCGAACGGCACCGAGGTCGCCGCCCATTTCGCCAACGCCGCCGAAGCCATCCAGGAGGGCGTGCGCGAACTCCTGGTGAACACCGAGGTGATCGGCGGCGACCTGCTGGTCAAGCGCGCGCACCAGGCCTTCATCAACGGGCCGCATCCGGCCCCGACCGAGATCGCCCCGGATTTTACCGACCTGATCAAACTGAGCGGCGACCTCAGCGTGGCGCAGGATTACCAGAACTATCTCAACAACCGCGAAGCCATCAACGCGTTGATGGCCGCAAACCCCGACACGGCTTTTACCGCGGGCTGGATTGCAACGTTTGCTAGAGTGAACGACCTCGGCCTCAACCAGGTCCACGGCAGCGATTTCACCGGCGGCCTGGTCGGCTTTCTCGATTCGGTGAACAAGGCCGGGCTTGGCGCGGAGGCGGCGAACGCGATCGTCAAGCGCGGCAGCGACAACAGCGTCATCGTCGAGATCAAGGTCGACAACGGCGCCGAGGTGCCCGGCGCGCTCTCGGTGTTTGCCGACCACATGACTGTTACCAGCGACGCGAGCGGCCAGACTTTGCAGTTCACCGTCGATAACGGCGTCGTCGCGAGCGGCACCCTTTTACTTGGGCCGGGCGCCGGCACCGCCGGCCACGACATCATGGTCGGCGGCGCGGCCGACGATGTGTTCACCGCCGGCGCCGGCTGGGATTTTGTCGACGGCGGCGCCGGCTCCGACCATCTGTTCGGCGAGGACGGTAACGACATCCTGCGCGGCGGCCTCGGCAACGACACTTACGTGTTCAACCGCGGCGACGGCGTCGATACCGTGCTCGATGACCTCACGGTCACCACCGACACGTCGCATTGGAAAATGCCGATCTTGTCACAACGGATCGGCCGGGGGCGGGGAAACGGGCGGGTTGGGACTTTTTCTGCAAGCGATCAATTTCGGACTGTCTGTAATAGTGGTCTCGCTCTGCGAGGCCGGCGTGAAACGCGGCGTGATTATGGGTCAATCAACTTGATGTGTGCAAATGCAGATGCAAATTTCACGACGTGGCGCCCGCATGATCGCAGGTCTCTTCCTCGTCGCCGCAGGACATCTTTGTGTGGGAATAGCCATGGCGGATGAAGAGAAAACCAGGATAATTCTTGTTACGCCGACTAAGAAGGTCGATGTCCCGACGCAACCGTCTCCACTTCGGTCGAAGTCGGCTCCGTTACGGAGTGAGGAAGAGCTTAAAGCGCTCGCACGACGAATAGCAGAGAATTCCGAATTGATGCAGCGGTTTCGTTCGGCCGTTGGATCGAACGACGAACGCCTCACCGGGCGCGTCATGCATGAAGTCCGGGAATATGCGCAAAGCCTTGATCCCGGCGTTACATTTAGCGAAGGAACGCGCCTTGCTCTCGCTTTGCTGAACTCGCTCGGTCCTGTGAAGGATGAAAGCAATGGCCGGTAGTATAACCGTTTTTCAAGGCGTTGTGGTCAGTCGTGACGGTTCGCCAGGGCTTCTGTTTCCTGACAATACCGCGCTAATCAATTTCGATCGCCTCGGCAGCCTCGATACGTTGCTTGCTGCTAATCGGATAGTTTTCATCACGCCCGAGGTGGAATTTGAAGCGGTTCGCGCAATATGAAAACACACACGTAATTCGTGCATAACCGATCGCGTGCAATCGGGCTACTATGCACGGAACCCGCGAAAATTTATGAGAAAGAACTCAATTACAGGTTGCCTAGGACAAAAAATTCTGCAAAGCAGCTTGCCGAATCAAAGATGCCGATCGTGTAACAACGGATCGGCTCGGGCGGGGAAACAAGCGGGTTGGGGATTTCTGCAAAAGGATTTTTCTGGGCTTTCTACAACGGCGATCTCGCGGTCGACGGGCTATTGGCGTCGGTCAATGATGTCGTGACGAAGCAGACCGAAGCCGGCCATAAGCACTGGGCCGCTCGGCGGACAGTTCGCACCATCGCCTTAGCGGCAGCCGTATTCACAGCGGCGAGCACTGTCTCGGTCGAAACCCGCGCAGAGGATGCTTCGGCTTCGTCGGGCGCCGCTGCTTCCGCTCAGCAGCAGTTACCCGAACTTCGCTATGTCCGGACGCTGCCGGCTCCGAACGAATTCTATAACTATGGAACGTTGCAATCGGGCACGTCGCGGCTGACGTGGAGTCCGGACGGCGAACGGCTCGCGGCGTACATCCGCAGCGGGCTGGCCATCATGACCTGGAGTCCGGACGGAAAATACCAGTACGAATTCCCGCGCTACGCCAGCTTCGGTCTCGATTCTGACCTGCTCGGATTCGTGTCCGGTCACAGCCAGATCGTCACAAGTCCGGCCGCCGAAAGAAGAAACTCCGAAGACGAGGAAAAGGTCACCCAGAATGCCTTCTCCGTGATGGACCCTGCGACCGGAAAGGTTCTTCGCGGCGTGCCGGGACCCAATCCCGGCAAGACATTCCGGGAAAACATCGCTTGGCACCAGGCGATTTCGCCCGATCAGGCGTTGCTCGCCGTGATCTATCATCCTTATGCGGGCCGGAGCATCGGCGTTTACTCGACACGCGACTGGCAACGAATCGCGGAGATCGGGATCGGCGACAGCAACAGGCCTGTTAGTCCGCTGGAAGTCGCGCGGGCGCTCGCTTTCTCGCCGGACGGAAAGAAGCTGGCTGTCGCGCGTGGCGATAACAACCGGGTTGATATTTTCGAAGTAGGCTCATGGACATTGCTGCGGTCGATCGAAGCATTTCCCGAAACAGCGCCACCCACGCGCGGTCGCATACTCATATCCGTCATTGCGTTCAGTCCGGACGGAATGATGATCGCGGTGGGATCGTCCTCCGGCGGCACTTATTGGCATCACCCAAACGGAAGCCTTGCCCCAGCCGGTGTCGGGAAACCTGTCGAGGAATTTCCACCGGACCCGCTCAGGGTCTTCAGGGTTGATGACGGCTCGCTTGTCGCTTCCGCCTCAGGGTTCCCGGGAGGTTTCCTGAATGAAAGCAAAATCGCATGGATGCCAAACAGCGGGTTCACCGCATTTCTCGACAACGAACGGCGCTTGCATTTGTGGAATCCGACACAGCCGGGTCCACCGGCCCTTTTGCTCGCGCTTGAGCGCACCTCCACCGGGCTGGCGTTCTCGCCGGACGGCGGGCAGCTCGCGATCAACTTTGCCAACGGCGTTAAAATCTTCGATGTCATCGCCGCTCGCAGAAGCGGCACGGACGAAAGGAAGTCGAAATGAGCGATCCCTTTTCCAGGCCGAGCATTGCGGACTACGTGAATGCGCTCCAAGCTACCAAATATCCGACGGACGTCGCTGCGAGGCCGACCGGCTATACGTTGCTGCTCTATAGCTCGGCGTCCGATCCCTCTTATGCCAGTAGAGGCCTTTCCGCGAATGTTTATGCCAATCCGGAAACCGGTAAGATCATTATCTCTTATCTTGGGCCCGTCACGAGCGCGAATGATTTGGCGGGCGTTTACGTTGATCCGGTTCTGCTTGCCGCCGCGAAGGCCGTCAATCAAAGAATTGCCGTGAACGACGAGACCCTTACGCCTGAAATGCAGAATGTGGTCAGGGACTTCATTGGCGAAGTTGGAAACAAAGCACAAGCCGCTGGATACTCTTTCACCAACAGCAATGTATTTGTAACTGGAAATTCCGAAGGCGCGCTCTTCACCCAGCTCAGCGCTAAGATATTTGGATTTGGCGGTACGACGTTTGGAGGAGTGCCAATTCCGGGCACTACAAGCAACGACGCGCCATTGGATTCGCGTCTGGATAATTACTATTACGCTTTGGACCCTATCGGCAACCTAGGGACAGATAGAGCTATTGGGCCTCAGGGAACTGGTACCCAGTATCATTATGGCAATGACATAATGATCGGAAAGATCTCGGATAGTGCGTTTCTCGCCGACGCAGCCAGGATGGCGCTTTCACCCGGTAATGAGGACCTATCGGCAACGTTGGCCACTGCAAAACTTTTTTTCGACGTTTCGGTCTATCATCCGTTTACCAGCTACGCGAAAACGCTAGGCGTCAATCTCAATAAGCCACAGACGGTTTCGGAGGTCGATCTGAGTGTCATGCCCGACGCTGCCATATTTCTTGACAAATCGGGCGGCGCAATCAGCGGATCGATTAGTTGGGATGCGAACAACAAGCCGACCCTCACGCTCAGCTATTCGCGGCGTCGCGTTAGAGCAGGCGGCTGGCGCCGCGCACGAGGCGCGAGTACCAACATGGCTTGCATTCGAAAAAGATTCGCGTAATCGGCGGTTCTGTCCGGAAACCGCGCGATGTGAAAGTTCGAGCGCAATTCGTATTGCGCAGAACGCGCGAACGTTTCCGGGGAACTCGCTGAATCCAGGTTCCGGCTGTTGCAACCCGGACGACGCGGCACGGAATTTCGCTGTGTTGTCAGTGCAGCTTCCGGTTGATCGAAAGTTTAATGTAAGTGGGTGCAATTCCAAGTTGCTCGCGGCAAAAAATTCTGTAAAGCGGGCTGCCAAATTAAAAATGCCGGTCGTGTAACAACGGATCGGTGGGGGCGGGGAAACGAACGGGTTGGGGATTTTCTTTCAACGAGCAATTTTGCGTGCTCCGACGGCGATCGCTGCTTTGGCGTCGCATTGGTGGCGCTGGCCGATGACCGGCTCGGACAAGCGACGATCGGTGCAATCCCGACGTGCCACCGGGATGCGGACGCGCTTGGCGAATTTAGTAGCGACGGTCGTTGGCTTGCTGTTAGCTTTAATGTTTTTTGTGCCGTCGAGCTTGGCGCAAAATGTGGTCGACTATCCGCCGGTGTTTCGATCAATGATCGAGGTTCCGGACTATGTCTTTGAAAATGAAGAGGCGCAAGTAACAGTCTGGCAAATAGATGGCCTCTTCACGGGAAGGAGTTCGCTCGCCTATTTGATTCTTGATCCGGACAAGACGGGACGTCAACACCGCGAGCTCATTCTGGTCGATCGGATCGAAAACCCGAAACGAGGCTTCTTTTTAACCAGCCCGAAGTTGCGACCCGTGCCCGAAGTGAAGGGGAAGCCGCTTAGCGGCCGCATCGACAAGCCGCTTTCTCACCGCGCGAACCTTGTCAGTCCAAATGGAACGGTCACGGTCAATATCGCGCATAATGCAGAACAAAACGAACAGGTACAATTCCGCTTTATTCCTGCTTTGAACGGGTACTACGAAAAGTTTGAAAGTATTCCTTGTTTGGCGCTTCCTGACGCCGTGACATTATCGCGCGGTGAACGAACAGTCGAATTTGTAGCTCTGCTGAAAAATGTGAAATTCGATTCTTATTTTGGCCCACGGTGCGGACCCTATACCGACCGCCTCAAGCCCCCAACATTTTCCTACATCATGGCGGCGTTAGTACGTTTCGCATTCACAAAAACCCGCTTTTTCTTTCGCACTAAAAACTATGTCGTTTCCGTACCGTACGATTTGAATGAGGAAGCGGTAGGTCGATCGACCTTTATGATCACGAGAGCGCAATTACAAAAAGTTCTGACTGACTTTAACGATTTCCCGAACGATCCGGACACCAGGCCGGAAACGGCTGATGAGCGACTTAGCAAAGAGACGTTTGCCGTCCAGCATAGCATCGATGTTGCACTAATCGCTCTGCTTAAAGCGAAGGGAGAAAAGCGGTGATTACTGAGCAGGAAAAGCAAACGATCGCGAGATTCGTGATCGGATTCGGTACCGAGTACAGGATCAAAAGCGACACGCGATGAAATTCGCGGGCACGATCGAATACGGTTCCGATGGAACACCGCTTTCTTTTAGGATCGTTTACGTGCCTGCTCCCACAAGTAAGGTTTTAAGGCATTGATTTCACGGAAATCAGTAATTCAGATTTTTGCGCTCGCAGCGCTACTGATCTGCGCCAGATTGGCGGTCGATCTTACTTCTGCTGCCGCATATGTTTATCCCGACTTTGATTTTGGTCAATTCTGGCTCGCGCTTCTCTTTTTCCTCGCAACACTGCTCTTTGTCGCCATTCTCGCCGTGGTTCGTCTGTTTCAGAGACGGTTCATCGACGGGTTGGTGCTGTTTGCTTTTCTTTGCGTTCCATTCTCTTTTAAGGACGCGTTCGACAGGCACCATTGGAAATTCCAGATTCATAAATCCGAATACCAGTCGGCAATACAGAACGATCCTGGTCCGCCGCCCAAATATCGCGTGTTCAATTGGGGCAATCGGAACACTCACTCGATAGGTGGTGGCGTCATACTTGAAGCCATTGTGTATGACGAGACTGATGAGATTGCGCATGCTCCCGACGCAAGGTCGCCTGACTGGATCAAACGCCGAGCAAATGCACCACCGGTTGACTATTGGATTACTACGCGTCCCGCCTCTTACCCTGCATGCAAGCGACTAACTAAGTCCTTTGGTGGCCATTTCTACTATTTCTCAGAAGAATGCTAAGCAACGGAACATCGCGATAAATCTCCGAAGGAGCTGTCTATGCCAACTGTACCCGCGAATGGTCAATTCGGAAATGAGACATTTACCGTTTTTTCGGTTAAAGGCGTCGCCGTTGAGGCGAAGTGGTTAAGAGATAGCACCGGATCTAACTACATTATCGATCCAAATCCGGGCAGCGGAGGAAAGCCTTACATTGTTCCTGTCAATTATGATCCTAGAGTCACCATCACGTATTTTACTAACAAGCTATTAGATATTATGAACGGTCCGACATTATCTCCCACTGGCACGTCAATAGTGCAAACCTCAATGTACGACGAGCTGAAAAGCGCATTCGTTCAAGGTGGTTGGGGCGATATTCAGCGACCACTTCCTGACAAAACCGATGTCGTTCGTGAGTTCATAGCGGGCGCGAGCTTTAATCTTGGCGTCGCTGCGGCCGCCGGAGGCGTCACAGCATCAGAAGCGGTCACTTTTGGAGGGCTGTATAATGTGAAAAAAAACGGAGTATGGAATCTCTACAACAATCCTTTGGAATTTGGAAATAATCCCGACAACCCCCAACATATTCGAGACGGTGCCGATCAATTTCACAAAGGAATATTAGGAGCCAAGTATTCCGAAAATTCGACAACCAGTCCCGACGGGTTACAGACGGCGACGAATATTGATATCGATGGAGATGGTGATACGGATATAATCTTGACGAACACAAGAGCTGCTAACAACAGCGAGACCGAAGACGTTAAGTATCTTACGGCGTCTGGAGCGACGCGAGGAGAGACAACCACAACTCGCAACAGTACTGCTTCCGAGGCCACAACAAAAATTGACGCCGACGGCGATGGTGATTGGGATACTGAAACTGTCGCTTTATACGACGGCCGTGTTAAACAGAACGACACTGTAAACGACGACGGTACTTCCACGCATTCGGTCTTTGACGTTGGTGCCGAATCTTGGTCATCGGAAACTTCCGCTTTCGACGTGTATCAACGCCTCGAGTCGCAACGCGTAGTCTTTGATAACGGCGGCCAGCAGGTCAAGAAATACGACCCGAACAA
>DATNJO010000721.1:0-5555 GCA_035603895.1 Pyrinomonadaceae bacterium | reverse complement strand
TCCGCGGCGCAGCGATCGATTCCTACGGCGATCATCGTATCGCGATGGCGTTCTCCATCGCCGCACTCATCGCCAATGGCGACACCGAGATCCGTGGCTCGGAAGCTGTCGGCGTTTCGTTTCCGGAGTTCTTCGACTTGCTCGACTCGCTGATCGTCAGATGAACCTAAACGGACCAATCGTCATCATCGGTTTCATGGGTTGCGGCAAGACCGCAGTCGCACGCGCGCTGGCGCACCGGCTCGATCTGCCAATCGTAGATCTCGACAACATCATCGCGGAACAACACGGAAGAACCGCCGCCCAATTGATCCGCGAGGATGGCGAACCAGTCTTTCGCGCAGTCGAAACAAAGGTCCTGCATCAACTCCTCGAGCGTGGCGAGCGAAGCGTAATCTCACTCGGCGGTGGTGCCTGGATTACGGAGGCCAATCGTAGACTGATCGACCAGTACAATTGTGTGACTATCTGGCTCGATACGCCGTTCGAACTGTGTTGGCAGAGAATCGAAGCGTCTACTGAAGATCGGCCGTTAGGACGTACGCGCGAGCAGGCCGAACAACTCTATCGCGTGCGCCAACCCGTGTATCGACAGGCCACGATTCACCTGCCCATCCAGTCTGACGAAAGCGTCGACAGCGTGGTCGATCGGCTTGAGCCACTGATAAACACAGACGAACACGGACAGAAAATCTAAATTCTGTCCGTGTTCGTCCGTGTAAATCCGTGGTTAGAACTTGTACTTCAAAGCAAACTGCATCTGCCTCGAAGAACCCGAATCGCCAGTCGCGAAGCGAGTGTTCGTGATCTGACCAAACGTTGCTGTTCCCACCACGCGTCCCGGCTGGCCGAAGTTCGCGTGATTGAATGCGTCAAAGACTTCCCAGCGAAACTCAATCAACTGGCTTTCAGTCAGCTTCGTGCGCTTGATGACTGAGAAGTCGGTGTTGTTGAATCCCGGTCCAATCACAACATTACGACCGAGACTCCCGAAACGTCCCACCGGAACGATAAACGGCGCGGTGTCGAACCAACGATTAACTCCGCCGAGAATCTCGATTGGACCAGTCACATCCGGCCGCACTGTGTTGTTAGTTCCCGTGAACGCCGCGTTGTTGATGACGATGTTGACCGGATTACCACTCTGCGATTGCACGATCGTCGACAACTGCCAACCTTCGACAAGTTGATTGCCCTTGAACGGCAGCTCGTAAAGCCCGCTGATCACGAACCGGTGACGCGCGTCGAAGTCTGAAAGCCCGCGGCTGCCGCGTATGTTGTAGCTGTCCTGCACGACGACGCCCTGGCTGTTCAGCGAGTTGTAATCGATCGACTTCGAGAAGGTGTACGACGCGTTGAACTGAAGCCCGCGCGACAAACGCTTGGTGCCGGTGACCCAGAGCGCGTTGTAGCTCGAGTTTCCTCCACTGTCGATCTGAGTGATGTTGTTCAGCGCTGTGTTCGGAGCGATCGGGCTCGTGCTCGAAACGGTCTGGAACGGCCGCGCACCGCCATTGATCGGTTGATTGATGTTGCGCGAGACGCGCAGGTGAGTGCCTTTCGTACCGAAGTAGCCAACGGTGACGCCGAGATCGCGTCCGAGTTCCCGTTGAATGTTTACATTCCACGATTGAACGTAAGCGTTATCGAAATCCTCGTTGACCGTGTTGGGAGCAAGTCCCGCAACACGCGCCACTATCTCGGCATTGGTGAAAGTAATCAGACCGGTGGTAATCGACCTCGGATCCGCCAACGGTGGATTTGACGTGAGCGGTGTAACTACGTTCGTCACGGGCTGGTCGGTCAGAACCGCATACGCCGCACGAACCGAAGTCTTTCCATCCTTGAATGGATCCCACGCGATACCAACGCGAGGTTGGAAGTTCTTGTTGTTCTCGTGGTAGACGTCGTCGATGCCTGAGCCGACCCGAACCAACGATCGTGTAGCTGGATCGAAGACGACGAAACGATCGAAGCGTTCAGTCGGCGTCATGTTCCAGTCGTAGCGCACGCCGAGTTCGAGCGTCAGGTTCGGACGCACTTTGTAGTTGTCCTGCACGTAAAACCCGAGCGCGTTTTGAATGATCGCACTGGAGCGATCGCCCAGCGTGATCGCAAACGAGCTTGCCCCAGTGCCGTTCAGGAAACTCGCCAGCGTCGGGAACGTAAACGTGCCCGTGTCGAGCGTGAAGTTGTTGTTGTAGAAACGTCGCCCTTCACCGCCGAACTTGAACGAGTGATTCCCGTGCAACCAGTTCAGCGTGTCGGAAACGACGACGGTCATGTCCGCGCGGCCTTGCGGGAACCCCGCTGGACCACCGATGTTGAAATTGAATCCGGTGACGCTGATCTGCGGCAGACCGAGATCCTGATTCACGCCGTTATTGATGTCGAAGTCGCGAGGGTTGACTTGTAGATTGGGCGTAAACGTGATGTTGACGCGATTGAATCCGAGTCGCGCTTCGTTGGTCATGTTTGGACCAAAGATGTGCGTCTCGTTCAAGGTGAATATTTGCCTGGTCGACTGGCGCGTGTCGCCAAAGCCGGGCAGCGTGTTGCCCTGAAGATTCGGTTCGCCACGTTTGTCGCGTTGAAAAGCGTAGTAACCGTGCAAGCGATCGTTCGAGCCGAAACTGTGGCTGACGTCGCCCGTCCACTGATCGATGTCGACCGGCGCAGTTCCCGCACCAGCGAATCTTCCGACCAATGTCGGCACGCCGTTCACGAGTATGGTGTCGACACTCGTCGGCACAGGAATTAACGGTAACAGCTTCAACACTGTCGAATTAGTGACGCTCGCGCGCTGCGCGAGGGTTGGCACGTTGCTGGTCAACGTCAGACCCTGGCGTTGGCGCAGTCCTTCGTAACTGAAGAAGAAGAACGTGCGATTGGTGCCGTTGTAACTGAAGATCGGACCGCCCTCACCGAAGTGTGGAAAAAGAACCGGGCCGCCGATGTTGAAGCCAAACTGATTGCGTTTGAAGGGCGGCTTGCGCGCGTCGAAGAAATTGCGGGCGTCGAGCACGTCGTTGCGCAGGAACTCGAAAAATTCGCCGTGAAAGTCATTCGTTCCCGAACGCGTCGCGATGTTGACGATCGCGCCGGAGTTGCGGCCGTATTCAGCGCTGAAGGTTGAGTTGTCGACCTTGAACTCCTGCACCGTATTGATCGACGGCTGAAACGTGATCTGGTTTTGGACCATGTCGTTGAGGTTGACGCCGTTAATCATAAAGTTGACGGTGTCTTCCCGATTTCCGGCGGTGTTGAAGGCAAACGAACCCTGCCCACGCAACGGCGCCGTTAGAAAGCCGTTCTGCGGTGGCGTCACCGAGCCAGGAATCAGTAGTCCGAGATCGACGAAGTGACGGCCGTTCAAAGGAATTTCCTGCACGGTGCGTTGGTTAATAACCGTGCCGACCGAAGTCGTTGCTGTTTCGATCACGGGGACGTCAGACGAGACTAGCACCTGCTCGGAAATCGCGCCGACGTCCAGTTGAAAGTTCTGGACGACGGTTTTGGCAACTTCGAGAGTAACGTTATCGGCGACTTGTGTTTTGAAGCCCTCAATCTTGACTTCAATGGAATACGTACCGACCGGCAGGGCGGCGACCTGGTAGTTGCCGTCGGTGTCGGTTTGCGTAGTGCGTTCGAATGAAGTGCTTCGATTCTTGGCCGTCACGGTGGCGTTGGGAACCACGGCGCCTTTCGCATCGGTGACGGTCCCTTGAAGGGTGGCAGTGGATTGTGCGAGTACCGGAGAGCTAAGCAGACCGGCCACCAGCATGAACAGTGGACAGAAGAGAGCGATCTTTTTGCCAAGCATGAATTATAACCTCCGAGGTAGGACCGACGTTGTGGGGGAGCCGTTATGGACCTAAGCAACGTGAGTGCCGCTGGATTACGCGGCTCTCACTCATTTTTCTTAGGAAAACGCGTGTGGCGGACCACCGCAAAATCCAAAAACCACAAGCCGATCCAAAAGAACAGGAACGCCCTCACAACTACTCACCATCGTTCTTAACGAATCCCACCGCCGCAGTGGGTGGTGTCTTCAGACCTAACCTACTCAAAGCCCTTTAGTAACCGTCAATCCCACCAACGTAGTTGGTGGATTGTTCACCTTTGCCGCCGGTATGAACGATCCACCGACTGCGTCGGTGGGATTGAAGCCTCAGCGGTTCTAGCAGTAGGTAAGATCTGAACGAACCACCGACTGCGTCGGTGGGATTGAAGCCTCAGCGGTTCTAGCAGTAGGTACAATCTGAACGAACCACCGACTACGTCGGCGGGATTGAAGCCTCAGCGGTTCCAGCAGTAGATAAGATCTGAACGAACCACCGACTACATCGGTGGGATTGAAGCCTCAGTGGTTCTAGCGGTAGGTAAAATCTGAACGATCCACCGACTACGTCGGTGGGATTGAAGCCTCAGTGGTTCTAGCAGTAGGTAAAATCTGAACGATCCACCGACTGCGTCGGTGGGATTGAAGCCTCAGTGACGTTCAGGGTAGGTTGATCTGAAGAAACCACCAACTTTGGTTGGTGGTTTTACTCCCTGGCGCAAACCACTCACCACCGTAAGAGAAACGAGCGCAACGAACGCTCCATCTCGTCGAACGATTCGGCGCAGAACAGCATCGCCTGGAAGTGTGTCGGGTCGTAGATGTGGCTGGCCGCGGCGTCCAGATCGAGCGGGCGCAATTCCGCCTTGTGCATCTCCGCCAACTCACCTGCCGACGACAACAAACCGGTGCCGTAAGCCTTGATCTGCCCGTTCTCACGCAAAACGCCAAACTCGATCGTGAACCAGTAGACTCGCGCCAGCCGATCCAATTCCTCCGCCGATTTCGTGCGCCGCACGGCCTCGCCAAACAGTCGATTGATCTCAGCCAGCCGCGGGCTCGCGAGCGTCACCGCATGGCCGATGATCTCGTGCGCGACGTCAGGTTCCGGCGTGTACAGCGGCGCCGAGTGATGCCGGATGTACTGCGTGCAAAGAAACACGTCTCTGGCAAGCGACTCGAGAAACATGCGCGGCTCGACCAAGCCGGCCACCGGTTCGAGTCGAAAGCCGCTGAGCGCCTCAACCTTGCGGCTGATCTCGTCTAACTGCGGAATCCGGTCGCGCTCAAAGTTCAGTCTCGCGAGACAATCGAGATACTCGGCACAGGCATGATCGCGGTGCGCCGGGCCGAGCGCGGTCCAGATTGTTTGCCAAACTTGATGTTCCTGTTCGGTGTAGGGCGCGTGCGGAATCGCCTGTCCTGGTTTGTAACTCATTGCAATGTCGGCGATTGCGTTGCGTCGCGCGCGATACTCCCGGTCGCGAAAGCCAGGATGATCGGGGTCGAGATCGACGATTCGCAGTTCAACGTGATCCAGCAATACGGGTTTAGTTTCTATTGGCGTCATTGATTTTTCCTCGCAAAATAAAAACGGCCACCAATCCTCTGGAAGGATTGATGGCCGGTTCATGAAACCTGTCGTTGGTTGCTACATATTCAGCACGCGCCGACAGTTTATCGCCCGACCGCTCCTCCCAGTGGAGAGCGGGCC
>DATNJO010000720.1:0-3823 GCA_035603895.1 Pyrinomonadaceae bacterium | reverse complement strand
TCCTTATCCTGACAGTTAGGCGGAATCGGAATATTGTCGGCGTTAACTACCAGCCCCTTGTCGTTTCTCGCCGGCCTGAACCCCAACCATCCGCGATTACCATACGGATCTTTCGCAACTGCGGTCCAACCGCCGGTACTCCAGAGAAACGCGTAGAACTGTTCGCCTGTGAGCGGCGAGAATCCGAAGCCCTCGTAAGTCTCCACGAGCGACTGCACGGCCTGGCGGCTTTGCTCTATTTGTTCCGTAACACCCGGTGAACGAGTGGTATCGGGTGAAGTTGAAGCCTGTGCATCAGGTGCAGCTAAAGCCTGCGACGACGCCGATTGCGCTTGTGCTTCTCTGGCTTTGTCCAGAATCCCCGCACCCGCTTCCGAGATCAGGTTCCGTTGCACCTCATTTGCGGAAAGGCTTTTGTAAACTTGAAAGAAATTCGCGTTCAGCAGGACCACGATGACGATGCTGATGTAGATCGACACTGTTTTCATGTGCCGCGCATAGCGTTCGTCGAAACTCTGCGTCACCGTATCGAACCAAACTTCAACTTGCTCCAGCTTACGGCGGAGAGGTGAGACTGCTTCATCGAATCTTTTACTCAACTCACCAATGAGCTCGGCGACCCCGGCCAGCTCTTTTGAAATAACATCGAGTGCGGCGAGCTCGTGAGTATTTTCAGCCTGCGTCGCGGCAATTCTTTCCTGCGTGATTGCCTGTTGCGCTTCGTCGAGCAGATTCAACACGCCACCAATATCAAGTTGCCTGAGACGCAAGAGGTCGGCAAACAAGACGTTAGGCTTGACCTGTTCGCCGTCGAGAATTGCTTCCACGTTGTTGAAGATCGGCGCCATGACGACGCGAATCTGTGCGAGCTTGGAACTGGCAGGACCCTCTAACCGGGAACTGATTGCTTCGACCGCGGTCCGCAGCGCGATAATCTGGTTGCAAACTTCCTTGAACCTTTCCGCGTAATCGGGGAAAAAGTCTTTCGACTCAAACTTGGCTATGACTTTGAAAAGGTCTTCTTTCGAAAGCGAGTCGAGCACCGGCTTTCCATACTTTGTAACCCGGCCGATCTTCTTAAACTCGTCCAGAACTTTCTGGGCGAAGTGTTCGGCGCCAGCCGACGCGGTGTCAGAAGTGCCAACGATCGCCACCCTGGCTAAGTGGCCAATCTTTGTGACGGCTCCATCCCTGGAGGCGGGAACCACGGCAGTATTGGTTCCATTTGCGTCAGGACTGTTTTCGTTCTGAATCGGTGGGGACGCACCGGCGATAGCCTGGTCGAACAGGTCCTTTAATGAATCTTCAATCTGTTTCGATTTCAGCTTCAGTAGTTTCTTGAGAAGCATCTGCACGGATTGAACGAGCAGACTCAAGACCAAAAGTACGATCACCATTGCAATGACGGTATTCAGGATTCCGAGGTCCATTTGGGTCTCCTTTTTACGAGTTGAGGCGAGTGACGTTTTCGAGAGCGACTTATCCGTCCCAAAGAAATAGTTGATTTATCTTCTTTCTTCAATGGGAATGATCAAATATTCTTCGCAGGTTCTTCAGCCCAACTCCTTGATGGAGGTTTCATGACCGACACGCCCTCTCAGAACGACTATTCCCAGGAAGTTCGTTTCGCCGTTGTGATGTACGGCGGAGTCTCGCTCGCGATCTACATCAACGGGATCGCGCAGGAGTTGTTGCGGCTCGTACGGTCTACCGCTCGCGAGCAAAAGCCCGATTTCAACGGCACCGAACGAATCTATCGGAAAGTCAGTTACCTGCTCGCCGATGAAACGCTGACCATGGCGGACCTCGACAAGCTGACTTCCGCACCCGCTGGTCCGTCTAATCTTCCGCCGACGCGTTTTCTCGTCGACATTCTTTCCGGCACTTCCGCGGGCGGAATCAACGGCATCTTCCTCGCCAAGGCACTCGCCAACGGCCAGGACATGGAACAACTCAAGGACCTTTGGGTAACCGAAGGCGATATCGAAACGCTCATCAACGACAAGCGTTCCATCGAGAAACCACTCGCGCTGCAAGACCCGCCGACTTCTTTGCTCAACAGCGAACGCATGTACTTCAAGTTGCTCGACGCGTTCGACGGCATGGACAAACTCGATCCTTCGCGAAAAGAGATTAGCGAGTCGCCTTTCGTCGACGAGCTCGATCTCTTTGTTACTTCCACCGATCTTCAGGGTGTCGTGTTGCCGCTTCGACTCTCTGACGATCTGGTCTACGAGCGGCGCCACCGCAACGTGATGCATTTCGTCTACTCCGAACGCAGCGTCAGCGGCGAAGACACGCGCAACGATTTCTTTGCCCGCTACAATCCGTTTCTTGCGTTTGCTGCACGTTGCACGTCGTCGTTTCCGTTTGCGTTTGAGCCGATGTGTCTCACCGACATCGACACGATCTTGCAGAAGAAAGACCCTTACAAACAGACCGATTGCCTGGCGGACAGCAAACTCTGGCAAAGGTTCTATCGCGACTATCTCGATCCGCGCGGTGTCTCGACAGTTCCCTTTCCCAAACGCGCATTTGGCGACGGCGGTTATCTCGACAACAAACCTTTTTCGTACGCTACGGAAGCCCTGATGAGCCGCAACGCCGACGTGCCGGTGGACCGGAAACTGATCTACATCGAGCCGTCGCCGGAACATCCTGAAGACGACGTCGAAACCGACCAGAAGCCGGATCCGATCGAGAACGTGATGGCAGCGCTCTTGACGCTGCCACGCTACGAAACCATTCGCGAAGATCTCGAACGCGTAAGGGAACGCAACCGGCTCATCGATCGCGTGAACTCGATCACGAACGGCGTCGATCGCGACGAGGAAGCGGTGCTCAAGCAGTTTGCCGGCAAAGCGCCCGCAACAGATTACGATTCGTGGAAAGAACGCGGCGCTCTCGAAACGCCGCCAAGCGATCACCTCTGGGCCCAGGAAACTCTTCGCGAACACGAGGTCGCGCAGCTCGATCTGGCAGACATGATCAAGCGCAAAGGACGGGCTTACGCTGCGTATCACCGGTTGCGCATCACGGCCGTCAGCGATCAACTCGCCAAACTGGTCGCACGCGTTGCCGGTTTTGACGAAAACTCAGACTGGTTCATCATCGTCCGCAGCCTCGTAGGTGCCTGGCGCAGTAACATCTACGTCGAACACCGCTCCACGCCCGAGGACGCAGACAGACCCACCGCGAATCGTTTCCTCTACGAGTTTGATCTCTCTTATCCGTTGCGGCGGATCAACTACCTGCGAAACAAAGCGGACGCGTTGCATCGTCAGGACCCGAACGCGATGCGGATCGTCAACAACTTCGCCAAAGGCTATAACCTCGATCTCGACAAGCAGCCGTTCACCGAAGCGCAGGAGGATGCTTTCCAGGATGAAATACTTCGCTTCAAACGAACGTTGAACGATCTCTTCGTTTCGCTGCGACGCGAGGGCCGTTCACTCCGCTCGCGTCATTCAGGAAAAAATCACAGCCAGGGAGTGCCGCAAGGCAGTCCCGTCAAAGATCACGTCCTGAAGCTGATGAACGATATCGAAGAGGCAGTGAAGAAGCTGTCGCCGAACCCTGAAGCGCGGTCGGTCGTGCTCGACTACTTCCTCGGCAAACCGAACGGCACGATCCGTTCCTATCGCAGTGATTCGCCCGAAGAAGAGTGCAACCGGCGGACACGGGAGTTTTTGAAAGATCCGAATCACGCCCACATCATGGAGGAGTTTGAGCGCATGGCTGAGGTGCTCAAAGCAAACGTGTTGGAAGCAAAAACAGAAGCCGAGACCAAAAGCATCGAGTTGTTTTCCTCGAAAGACACCAA
>DATNJO010000719.1:0-4624 GCA_035603895.1 Pyrinomonadaceae bacterium | reverse complement strand
GTTGATGTAGAAGCCGAAGCCGAACGCCGCGAAGCCATCGAAAGGTTTTGGGGGTTCGTGAGCCGACTCGACAAGGTGACGCAGAAGATAATGCATTGTCACCTGAGAGATTATTCACTCAAGGAGATTCAGGCCAAGTTAGCCACGGAGGAAATTCAATTGTCACACGTGGCAATCGGGAACCTCGTACGAAAAGTGATGGCCGATTTCCTTGCCAGTGAAGACGGCCACATTGCAACTCTAATTGCCCGAAAAGGTAAATACCTATCCCGTGACCGTGAAAGAGACGACCTATCTGCAAGAAAGAGCGGCTCATAATCATAGTCCAACAGGCGTTCCGGCACCTCGTAGCTCGACAATCCCCTAAAATCCCGGTTAAAATCACCGGCTTCGCGCATGGCGAATTCTCAAGATAACGCTATAAATGTGAGGATTTTCAGAACGATGGCGATTGCCACCGGGCTGAGTGTGGGTGTGTCGGCCGTGGTTGGTCCTTGGCGGGTGACGACCGGTTTGCTGCTCGGCGGTTTGCTGGCGCTTTTTAATCATCGCTGGTTGAAAAATTCCGCGGCCGCGGCGATTCGACTTTCAACTACCGGCGGCACGTCGCAGTTCAATCTCGCGCAGTTTTTGTTGCGCTATGTCGTCATCGCCCCCGCGGTCTACGCAACCGTAACGCTGGACCTGGTTTCTTTGCCGGCGGTGCTGGCGGGGCTGTGCAGTTTCGTTGTGGCCATGATGGTCGAAGCTACAAGAGAGTTCTATTTCGCAATTATCGAGCGAGAGGAAATTTGTTGATGTTCTGGTTGCAGGAAGCCGCACACGGGGCGGCAGAGCACGCGGAAGAAACGGCTGAGCACGCAGAGGAAGCCGCACACCACGCGCCCATCATAGTGCAGCTCGTTAACCACTATTTTGGCGAACAGGCACTGGCCTTCGAACTCAAATACACCAAACCGATCTGGGATAAAGTGCTCGGCTGGTTCGGCTCCACGCCGGAAGCTGCCTTTGGACCATACACGGCTGAGAACGCGATCCCGTGGTACACGGTGATGTTCTTCATCGCGTGTATTTTGAGCGTGGTGATCATCTGGATCCTCAAGGGCAAACTGTCGGAATCGGAACCCGGTCACGGCCAGCAGACACTCGAGGTCAGCGTGCTCGCAGTGCGCAACATGATCTCGGACATCATCGGACCACACGGTTTGAAATACTTCCCGGTGGTGATGACGTTTGCCGTTCTGATCCTCGTGTCAAACCTGATGGGACTCTTTCCGCTGTTCATGAGTCCGACGTCGGCGACCAGCGTTACCTTCGCGCTCGGCTTGAGCTCGTTCCTTTATTACAACTACATCGGCATCAGTGAAAACGGCATCTTCAATCATCTGAAACATCTTGCCGGTCCGATCTGGTGGATCGCGCCGCTGATCTTCCCGATCGAGTTGATTAGTAACCTGATTCGTCCGTTTTCACTCGGCATCCGTCTCTTCGGTAACTTGTTTGCCGACGAGAAGGTGATGGAAACGCTCTCCGGGCTTGCGCCACCGTACACGTGGTTCGCGCCGATTGCGCTGATGCCGTTGAGCGTGTTCGTGGCTTTAATTCAAACGTTTGTTTTCATACTGCTCTCGCAGTTGTATCTGAGCGAGGTGTCGCATCCACCACACGATGCGCACGGCGCACATGCAGACGACTACGATGGTGATGAGTTCATTGCTCCTGTCTTAACTTAATGGCTTTATCCGTAGCGCGTGGTGAGCGGTGCAGTCAGTGCGGCTGTACACGTTGCTTCGCATTCGAGATTGCCTCGTACGAGGTTTGAGTGGTACCGGCACATTCATAGCATTAGGAAGGTCTGTTTCGCTGGAGCGCCGTTGTAAGAGGGGCGGTGGATACCGGACACAGGCGAAATAATAACACCGGGACTACTTAGGAGGATGCAATCGCAGGTTCAAATCAGAGGAGGAAGCATGAGCAAATTCAGAATGATGCTGTTCACGGTTGTCGGCATTCTCATGAGTGCCATGACGGTGTTTGCCCAGGAAGGTGCGGGCGCCGCTGACAACGCGAGTTCAGTGAGCAAGTATCGCGCACTCGCGGCGGGCATCGGTTTCGGTATCGCCGTGATTGGCGGCGCAATCGGACAGTCGCGCATTGGCGCGGCGGCGTGCGAAGGCGCGGCTCGCAATCCGGGCGCGGCCGGTCGTATCCAGACGATGATGATTCTTGGTCTGGCGCTGATCGAGTCGTTGGTGCTGTTTGCGCTGCTGGTGATTTTTGCGGTCGTCAAACCCAGCTAGTCTTGCTTACATCGAAACAGCTTGTACGGGGGCGGCTTCGTGGCCGCCCCTAAAGCTATTTGACAGGATTGACATAATTTACAAGATGACCAATCTTGTAAATCTTGTAAATCCTGTCTACAGTTCTCTACGAGGCGCAACCAGAAATGAAAAAATGTCCGAAGTGCGGAGTTGAATATCCCGACACGAATACACTCTGCCCGGCGGACGGCATTGCGCTCGAAACCACTGGAGACTCTTTAGTCGGCACCACTCTCGCCGGAAAATACCGCATCGACGAGCGCCTCAACGAAGGCGGCATGGGCACTGTTTATCGCGCCACACACGTGCTGATGGAGAAGACCGTCGCGATCAAAGTGCTGCGCCCGTCTCTTGCCGCCGATGAAAAGATCGTCGCGCGCTTTTCACGCGAAGCGCGAGCTGCTTCGCGTATCTCGCATCCGAACGCGTTGACTGTTACCGATTTCGGCGAAGACGAGAATGGCACCGTGTTTCTCGTGATGGAGTATCTGAGCGGAAGGACGCTGAAGAAACTCATACGTGACGAAGGTCCGTTGCCGCTCACGCGAGTTGTGGAGATCATTCGCCAGGTGGGAGACGCGCTCAACGCTGCGCACGCGCAGGGTGTTGTGCATCGCGATCTGAAGAGCGACAACATCATGTTGATCGACACGATGGCCGGCGATCACGCGAAAGTGCTCGACTTCGGCATCGCGAAGATCAACGAGCCCGAAGGAAAGCGCGATACCGAACTCACTGCGCCTAATTTGGTGATTGGCACGCCGCAGTACATGTCGCCCGAACAGTGTTCTCAGGATTCGGAGATTGATGCGCGGTCAGATATTTATTCGCTCGGCGTGATCCTTTACGAGATGTTGGTCGGCCACGTGCCGTTCACCGCCGACTCGCCGACGATGGTGATGATGAAGCACCTGCAAGAGCCGGTGCCGTCGGTGCTCGAGGAACGCAGCGATTTGCCCGCTTCGATCGGAAGAGTGATCGCGCGCGCAATGGCGAAACTTCCCGCCAATCGCTACCAGACAATCGCGGAGTTGATCGAAGACCTGACGATCGCGTCAGGTAATGCGCAGTTTGCGCCTGTGCCTGCGCCAGCGGCGCCAGTGAGTGCAAACGTTCCTGTGAGTGACGACGCGGACGAAGTCACAATGGTGCGGACGAGACAAGAACCGCTGCCACCGCCGCAGCCGGTTCAGCGGCGTTCGCCGGTGACAGTTCCGGTGCAGGGGCCAACTTCAGGTTCAATGCCCTCCGGTGCAATGCCGCCGCCGCCCGCTGCGGCGAGTTTCAACCCGTTGAAGGTGATCATTCCGTCGATCGTTGGTTTGCTGGTGGTGTTTGCGGTGATTTATGCGTTAAAGAGCAACTCGCTTGCGGAACAGCCGAACGCGAATCAACCCCAGACGACGCTGGCCGCCGATCCAAATAGCCAACCAGTGCAACCGGGAGCGACGCCGACTGGAAAAAGCGAACAGGGAATTCCCGCGGGAGGGAGTATCGCTCCACCTGCGAACGTGAGTGCGAGTCCGAATGCGAATGCAAACGTTGATGTATCGCCGGAGCCGGTTGAAGAACTGAGTCCACCACCACCGGCAAATGCAAACGCGAACAGCAACAGCAACGCGAATAGCAACGCCAATCGAAAAGCGACACCGTTACCGGAACCTACACGCGTTGTGCCGGAAACCGTGCCTGCTCCCGCCCCGACCAAGACGCCGGAGCAGAAACCGCCGCCGCCGGCTCCTACGGCTACGCCACCCGGATTCTGACCGACGTTCTGAGTCAAGCTTTAGCTTGTCTTGTCACGGACAACAGCCTAAAGGCTGAACTCTAAACGGTAGCTTCTAAGATGAGGCGCCTGAAAGCTTCTTCGTCCTGGAGAGCGATCTCAATCTCAAAAACAGAATAAGGCAGAGGAAATTGGAGTGCGCGTAGTTTCACCGCGTCTTTGGCCGTGGTAATCAGCGTTTTGGCGCCGGCGCGCGTGGCGGCGTTTGTAAGATCGTCGATGTCTTTTTGTGTGTAGGTGTGATGATCTCGGAAAGCTTTCTCGGCGACGAGGTCGTAACCGCTGTTTCGCAGTTGGTCGAAAAAGGACTTGGGGTTTCCAACAGCGCAGAACGCGGCTACAGGTCCGCTGGTAAGCGGAGCGCGCCGTGGTTTCATCGTCGACTCGAAAAGGGGATTTTCGCCGATCAGATCGCGGATTTGTTGGTGTAGAGGGTTGAGGTCGTTTACTTGATCGCAGCGCGTCAGAACGACGCAGTCCGCGCGGCTCAGGCCAGAAAGCGGTTCGCGCAGTCGGC
>DATNJO010000718.1:0-2456 GCA_035603895.1 Pyrinomonadaceae bacterium | reverse complement strand
TGCCCCGGACGCAGCGCAGCGCATAGCCCTTGCGTAGTGGTGCGCTGCAGAGCCGTGGCAGAGCGCGGTGTTCGTGACGGTCCCGGTTCCGCGAAGCGGCACCGTCGTGGCGTGCCGCAACGGGTTGTGGCGTGGTCGGGGACATAGGGAGATTGTATCGGACATGGTCAAATGTCAGTTTCCCGTGTTGTGAGCGCGCTCTGTTTCGATTACCCATAGCGAAGATCAAATCCAGCGCGGGCGCTGTCCAACTGCGGGCGAGAAAGCACGGCGAATATAAAGGCGCAAGAAATGGTCCTTTCTGACAAGATTTACCGCACGGTGTGGGGAATGTTTTGCGGAAGGTGCGCCATCTGCCACGAAGAGTTAATTGAAAGGACAGAAGCGAGCGTTACCTCTCTCACTGGCGAGGTGGCTCATATCGTCGGTGAACGCAAGGACGCAGCACGTGGGCAACATCCGTTGTCTGCCGCGCAGCGGAATGAGACCGAAAATCTAATTCTTCTGTGCCGCAGGCATCACAAAATTATTGATGATGATCAAGTCACTTACACCGTCGATAAACTGCATGAAATTCGCAGTGACTATCTAGGCTGGATCAGCGCCCAGTTGCAGACACCGACGCCATGGACCATGCGAATTTCGCAATTGTGCTACATTAACGTTCCAAGATTATGCGAACTGGCGGAGTTGCAGGGCTACAAAGTAGATCTGGGAAGTTACGGGGGCAATCAAACGCTGCACAGCCTAGGCTGGGAGTTGAACCATGTCATGGCGAAATTCAAGCACCTGCTTGGCTCTATCTCGCTCCAAACAATACCCTTAGATCAATTGCGATATGCGCACGAAGCTTATATCGGCTTGCCAATTTCGTTTGATCGGGTCAATTTCAGAACAAAAAATATTTCCGTCAAAAACAAAGCCAGCAGCAGAGAAATTTCATTTACGGGAGATTTATCGAGAGATCCGCATATATATTTCGAAAAGCGATCACTCAAGCTGGTAATTAATGTTGACCCCAGGTGGATAACGACGTCGACGGCGTTTTTGTTGTTCAGGCCGTCCAGCGGACAAAGCACTTTTTCTGGGTTAGCGCGGATCAACAACGTTGACTATTCGAAGGGGGTCATGCTGGCCACTCCGTGGGTGATCGGAATACCGCCGGGCATTCTTGAGATGGCTGCGGAGGCCAGTGAGAGACGAAGCCAGGCTAGTCAGCCGGAAAGCGAGCGTGATCTAGTTGCGTTGATTGACCCAGAGATTGAAAAAAGAGAACCCGCTCATCTTTTGCCACCCCCCGAAAGCTGCGACCTATGTGGGCGACTGTTTAAGCATGAAAGATTCATTGTAGATGGCGCGATGAAACGAACGGAAGCATGGGCGTATCTTTGTGCAAAGTGTTTTTCGCAGCACGGGAAAGGAATTGGTTGGGGGAGCGGACAGCTCTATGAACAGAAAGGAGAGCTATGGCTCTTGGTAGCGGGAGCGAGGCCAATAGAATACATCGATTACCCTTGCCCTGGCTGTGGGCAGCTTAGCGTCATTGACGAGGGCTACCGCTTTGAGTGCGCTTCATGCGCATGGTCGACGGACTAGGCGGCAAACATCCTCACGGCGCAAAGCGAGGACGACACGGAGATCACCCGATCAGCTTCAACCACTCGTCCTCGCTGATCACCTTGACGCCGTGCTTTTCCGCCTCCTTCAGCTTCGAGCCTGCGCCCGGTCCCGCCACCACCAGATCGGTCTTCTTCGACACCGATCCCGACACCTTGGCACCGTACCGTTCCGCCGTCGCCTTGGCCTCGTCGCGGGTCATGCGCTCGAGCGAGCCGGTGAACACCACCGTCTTGCCGGCAACGGCGCTGTTGGATTTCGGCTTTTCAGCGTCTTCGATCTTCACATGCCGGGTCAGCCGCTCGACGATGCCGCGATTGTGGCTTTCGCCGAAATAAGCCTTCACCGCCTGGATCACGGTGTCACCGATCTGGTCGAGCGCATCCATGTCCGCGATGGCTTCTTCATCGCCTTCGGCGACCTTGAGGGCCGCATCGTGAAACGCCTGCCATGATCCGTAGCCGCGCGCGAGCGCCAAGGCGGTGGTCTCGCCGACATGGCGGATGCCGAGCGCATAGATGAAACGGGCCAGCGATATCTCGCGGCGCCGGCGGATCGAGGAAAACAGGTTGCCGACAGAGGTTGCGCCATAGCCCTCTTCGTCTTCGAGCCTGATCCTGTCGTTGCGCTCTTCGAGCGTGAAAATGTCCGCGGGCTCGCGCACCCATTCCTTTTCGAAGAACATTTCGATCTGCTTCTCGCCGAGGCCGTCGATGTCGAAGGCGCGGCGCGAGGCGAACAGCATCAGGTGCTGGATCTTCTGGAACGGACAGGCGAATTCGCCGGTGCAGCGCGCGCGCGAGCCTTCGTCTCCCGTGGCGGTCGTCTCGCGCACGATA
>DATNJO010000717.1:0-2463 GCA_035603895.1 Pyrinomonadaceae bacterium | reverse complement strand
CCTTTGTATTTCAGGTCCTGTGACGCGAGGCCGATCGAAACGAAAGGAAAGATGTGCGTGTCTGCGCCGATCCACGTGCGGCCATCGATGACGCAATGCGATTCGAGACGAACCTTGTCGCCGAGTTCAACTTCGTCGCCGACGATGCAGTAAGGTCCGACGAAACAGTCGTAGCCGATCTTCGCTTTCGCACTTACAACCGCAGTCGGATGAATGCTCGCCGGATGGGCTGCCGTAGACATATCAAATCGAGTTCGTATCACGCGGCGCGACGATGCTCATAATCTCCGCGTCCGCCGCTAGCTGGCCATCCACCTTAGCTTCGCCATGCATACGTTGCACGCGCGACCCGATGCGCAGTGCCGTAACTTCAAGCACGAGCGTATCCCCGGGAACAACCGGCCGGCGAAAGCGCGCTTCTTTGATGCCGGTAAACAGCACGAGTTTCTGATCGCGATCCTCGATCTCGCGCAGCGCGAGCACCGCGCCGACCTGGGCCAACGCTTCCACCACCAGCACGCCCGGCATTACGGGCGCGCCCGGAAAATGACCTTGGAAATAAGGCTCGTTAATACTCACCTGCTTGATGCCGACGATGCGTATTTTCGGCACCAGCTCGACGATGCGATCGACCAGCAGAAAAGGATAGCGGTGCGGCAGTAGTTTCTGGATTGCCTGGGAGTCGAGGACTGTTTCCATAAGCATTGTCGATTGCCGATTTTCGATTGCCCGATTGTCAGACAGAACTCGTCAAGCTTCAAAGCCAAACCAAAATCGGCAATCGAAAATCGACAATCGAAAATCGCCTCATGGTCCCGGTGTGGCGACTGCGGTCGCAGGATTCTTGCTATTGAACTCCGTGATGAATGCGCGCGTGATGTCGATGCTGTCGGCCGCGTACAGGAGCGGCACTTGCGCACCGTCGATGATCACGTTGATGCCGCGCGCTTTGGCAAACGCTTCGAGCGCCTTGCCGATCTCGTCTTGCAACGGGCTGAAGAGTTCCTGCCGGCGGCGGTTGTAAGCTGCCTGTGCGTCTTCGCCTTTGCGTTGAATATCTTTCTTTAGTTGCTCTAGCTGATCGACCTTGGTTTGCAACGCTCGCTGATCGATCGGGGTTCCTTCAGGCGCTTCCCGCAGCTTGTTGATTTCAGTTTCCAAAGCCTGACCACGAGTCTGCATTGCCGTGATCTCATCTTTGGGTTTCTGAAACTCGCCGTTCAGCTTCGTCAGCACGACGCTGAACTTCGCGATGCCTGCCTTTGGGTCAAGAAATGCATCGGTGTAAACCACTGCCATCTTGCTGGTTGGCAAGGCAACAGTTGCCTGCGAAGTCGGAGCGGGTGTAGCTGCCGGCTGACCAGCCGGCGGCCTGCCTGGTTGCGTTTGCGCGCTGATCGTGGTGGCAAAGGCCAGAACGAGCAGCGCGCTGATGGAAATGAGATTGTTTCGCATGGTAGTTGGGCAGTCACCCAGGCTACGGCGTTGTTACTGACGCCGTCGCCGGGTTCTTGCTGTTGAATTCGTTAATAAATGCCCGCGTGATGTCGATGTTGTCGGCTGCATAAACAACCGGAACCTGACTACCGTCAACAATGACGGTGATACCACGGGCCTTGGCGAAAGCTTCGAGCGCTTTGGCGATGTCCTGTTGCAGGGGCAGGAAAATGTCCTGGCGGCGCTTGCCGTAAGCGGCCTCCGCATCCTCGCCCTTTCGCTTGAACTCGGTATTGAGTTGCTCGAGCTGATCCCTCTTTGTCCGGATGGCGTTTGGATCCGCAACGTTCTGCGTGTCGCTGATCTCTTTGGTCAACGTATTGATTCTGGTTTGCAAGCCTTGCAGTTCAGTCTGCCGCGGTTGAAACTCGCGGTTCAAAGTGGAAAGCAAACTGCTGAACTTGGCAATGCCGGCTTTCGGATCCATAAACGCGTCTGAATAGATCATCGCGATCTTGCTGTCCGGTATCGCAACTGTCGCCTGCTGAGTGGCGGGTGCGGCTGCGGGCGCTGCTGGTCGTTGTTGTGCTGACGCGGAAACTGCCACAATCGCGAGCAGGGCCACGGCCGCAAAGGAACTAGCTATCTTCATAACTTCTTGTATTACTCCTTACAAATTGAGGTGACGGGAATGAACCCTTAAGTGTCTCTTAGTGCCTGGTCAACCGCGATTGGTTGGCTCAAGTAATTAAAAGGTCCGCCCGACACTGAAGCGAATGACTCTCTTTTTTTCGTTAAAGAAGAACGGAAACCCGTCAATGAATTGGTTTGGACGGGCATTTGGATTATACGCAAAGATCAATCGAAACGGTACATTGTTGACGGGGACCTGAACCCGGACTTCCATACCCAGACTCGACCTGTAATCGCCGATTCCGTTGAACAATGCTTCTGATAGTTTGACGACGCTATTCGTCTGCGCCTGTCCACGCAGGAACACGGGTTGGAAACCGGGAGGCAGCAACG
>DATNJO010000716.1:0-9102 GCA_035603895.1 Pyrinomonadaceae bacterium | reverse complement strand
CGGCGATGGTGGTGACGAATCGTTTGCGGGCTACGAGCGTTACATCGCGATGGGACTGACGGAAAAGTATCGACGCGTGCCGGCGTTGTTGCGTGAGTCAGTGATTAAAGAAACAGTCAACCGGATTCCGTCGTCGCCGATCAAACGCAGTCGGGTTAACTCAGCGAAACGTTTGCTCGAAGTGGTGTCGCGACCGAAGGTCGATCGCTACATGCACTGGATGAGCGTCTTTAACGAACAGACGAAGCAGCCGCTCTATTCAGACGCTTTTCGCGAACAGATTGTCGACGCGAATGCGACCGGCGTGCTCGATGTGTGGTTCAAACGCGCGAATGGCATCGGGATTCTCGACGCGATGTTGTTGACCGACCAGATGACCTACTTGCCAAACGATCTGCTCGTGAAAGTCGACATTGCGACGATGGCGGTTTCGCTCGAAGCGCGTTCGCCGTTTCTGGATCATCACGTGATTGAGTTTGCGGCGAGTTTGCCGCAGAAGCTGAAACTGCGCGGGCTGACGAGCAAGTATCTGTTGAAGAAAGTGCTCAAGAAGCTGTTGCCGAGTGAAAACCTGAACCGGCGCAAGATGGGTTTTGGCGTGCCGATCGGTCACTGGTTCCGCGGCAAGATGCAGCCGTTTCTGCGTGAGGTGGTGCTTTCGGAGAAGGCGCTGCGCCGCGGTCTCTTCAAACCGGAGGCGGTGCGGCAATTAGTCGAACTGCACGCGCGCGGCGAACGCGACTATTCGCACCAGCTCTGGACGCTGCTGATGCTCGAACTCTGGTTCAACCGGTTCATCGACTAGGCGAGACAGGATTCACAGAATTAACAAGATTGCCGCAGGGAAAATGCAGGCTCCGGAAAAAATCGAAGCGTTTGCGGGGCAGCGGATTCTGTCGGAGGATCCGCGCGCGGAGAAGGCGACGCGCGCGTGTGTTGCTTGTGGTTCGACTGACGCGCAGAAGCTTGGCTTTAAGAACGAACTGGAAATCGTTTCCTGTCGCGCTTGCAACACGGTCTACACGCCCTATTCGCCGTGGTATTCCAGTCAGTATTTTTATCTTGGCTATTACCTCAAAGACGAGGAGATCGAAACGCCGCCGTTCGTTCAACAACGATTGCAAGAGATCGCCGCGGAGTTTGCTCCGTATCGCAAGACCAACAAACTGCTCGATCTCGGTTGCGGCGCCGGTGGTTTGCTCCAGGCTGCACGCAACCACGGCTGGCAAGCGCAGGGACTCGACGTTTCGTCACACGCCGCGAACCACGTGCGCGAACTGGGTTTCGAAGTGTTCGAAGGCGAACTGCACGAGGCTGCATTTCCCGAAGGACAGTTTGACGTGGTAACCGCCGCCGAGTTGTTGGAACACATTGCCGAACCGCGAGCGTTACTTCAGGAAGTCGCGCGGATACTGCGGCCGGGCGGACTCTTCTGGACCACCACGCCGCACGCGCGCGGTATTTCGGCCCGAATGCTGGGTTTGAAGTGGCGCTGCATTTGGCCCCCGGAGCATCTACAGCTATTCTCAATCCGCGGTCTAAAGGCACTGCTGCGCGAAGCCGGCTTCCGCGACATACATGTCGACACGACGGGCGGAAATCCTGTCGAGATCTGGCACGCGCTGGGCCGTACGAAATCAGCGCCAAAGACCGTCGACGAACACTTCGACCGGGTGTTAACGAGTCAACAGTTAAACGAATCGCTGATGAAAAGCCGGTCGCGCCGAGCGCTCAAGAGCACCATAAACAGTTTTCTAAACCTCAGTCGTCTCGGTGATTCAATGAAAGTTTTCGCTGTACGATAAACCCGTTCTGGAGGACAGCGTTGAAAGGCGTCGTGCTTGCAGGAGGCTTGGGGACGAGATTGCGTCCGCTCACCTCGGTCACAAATAAACATCTGCTGCCGGTTTACAACCAGCCGATGATCTTTTACCCAATTCAAACACTCGTCAACGCCGGCATTTCCGACATCATGGTGGTAACCGGCGGAAGTTCGGCGGGTGATTTTCTGAGACTGCTCGGCAATGGCAAGGCGTTTGGCCTGAAGCACCTCAACTACGCGTACCAGGAAGGCGAAGGCGGGATCGCCGAGGCGCTTTCACTCGTCGAGCATTTCGCTGCCGGCGAACCGGTTTGCGTCGTGCTCGGCGACAACATCATCGAGGGAAACATCTGCTCGGCTGTTGATGCGTACCGCAAACAGGGCAACGGCGCGAAGATCATGTTGAAGAAGGTTCCGGATCCGCAGCGCTTCGGCGTGCCGAAACTGGATGGCCGCCGCGTGGTTTACATTGAAGAGAAACCGGGCGTGCCGCAGTCGGACTATGCAGTGATTGGTGTTTACATGTACGACGGCGACGTCTACGACATCATTCGCTCGCTGAAGCCTTCGGACCGCGGTGAACTGGAGATCACCGACGTTAACAACGCGTACATCGAGCGTGAAGAGATGACGTGGGAAGAGCTTGAAGGTTGGTGGACCGATGCGGGAACGTTTGAGAGTCTGTTGAACGCGTCAAAGCTGGTGGCTGAAACAGGCGCGAACAAGCTTGCCGCACAGGTGTCTACAGGATTTCAGGATTGACAGGACCACAGCACACAAAAATAGTGCGCATCATCGCGCGGTTGAATGTTGGAGGGCCGGCAAAGCATGTTGTGTGGTTGACGTCAGGGTTGGAAGAGGCGGGTTATCGATCGTTGCTCGTTGCGGGAACGGTGCCTGAAGGCGAAGAGGACATGAGCTACTTCGCCGAACAGGCGGGCGTGACGCCGTTGTACATTCCCGAGATGAGCCGCGAGATTTCTTTGAAAGATGCGATCACGACGTGGAAGCTGTTTCGACTGCTGCTGCGCGAACGGCCGGACATCGTGCACACGCACACGGCAAAGGCGGGAACGGTCGGACGCGTCGCGGGTTTCTTTTATCGCTGGTTGACGCCGGGAGTTTTGGTTGGGCGTCCGCGGCGGTGCAAGTTTGTACACACCTATCACGGGCACGTGTTTCACAGTTACTACGGCCGGTTGAAAACCGAAGTGTTTTTGGCGATTGAAAGGCTGTTGGCGCGACTCGTCACTGATCGTTTGGTTGTTGTAAGTGTGCAACAAGCGGAGGAGATTGGACGGAAGTTCCGTGTAGGACGTGCGGATCAGATCCGAGTAATTCGTCTTGGTTTGGATTTAAATCCCTTCGCCAACTACGCCAGCCGCCGTGCGCGATTCCGCCAGGAACTGGGGATCGATGATGACGTGACGCTGGTGGGTATTGTCGGGCGGCTGACTGAGATCAAGAACCACGAGATGTTTTTGCAAAGCGTGGCGCGTGTAGAGCTTGAGAAAGTGCGGTTCGTGATCGTTGGCGATGGATCGTTGCGTGAGTCGCTGGAGCAACAGGCGCGATCGTTGGGCATTGAAGAGAAGGTGATCTTCGCGGGCGGTAGAAAAGATCCGGAGTACTTCTATCCGGCGCTCGATATCTGCGCGTTGACTTCGCGCAACGAAGGGACGCCGTTAACGCTGATCGAAGCGATGGCGAACGCGCGCGCGGTGATTGCGACGAGCGTTGGCGGAGTAGTTGACTTACTTGGCGATGTTGTTGAAGAAGGTGTTTACAGTGTTTGTGAGCGAGGTGTGAGCGTCCGTCCCTACGACGTAGAGGCTTTCGCCGCGGGCTTGGGACGTTTAATTGAAGACAAATCTTTAAGAGAAAATTTGGGGCGGCGTGGGTTTGAGTTTGTCGATCGTAATTACCGCAAGGAACGCCTGCTCGAAGACATTAAAGATCTTTACGGCCAGTTGCTGAATCGCGAACGAACCGCGAACTGCGAAGTGCCGGTTGCGAAATATTCCTGAAGGAGCATAACGGTTGCGAGTACTTATCACCGGCGGCGCCGGTTTCATCGGATCTCATCTCGCTGACGCTTACATTCAGCGCGGCGATGAGGTTTACGTGATCGACGATCTCTCGACGGGCACGATCGAGAACATCCAACACCTCAAAGGCCAGCCGCGTTTTCATTACACGATCGAGAGTGTTCACAATCATCCGGTCACCGCGGAGCTTGTCGATCAGTGTGACGTGGTTTTTCACTTGGCGGCTGCAGTCGGCGTGAAGTTGATCGTCGAAAGTCCGGTGCGAACGATCGAGACGAACGTTCGCGGCACGGAAGTCGTCCTGTCGTTGGCAAACAAGAAGAAGAAAAAGGTGCTGATCGCGTCGACGTCGGAAGTCTACGGTTTGAGCAGCGACGTGCCGTTTCGTGAAGACGGAAATCTCGTCATGGGAGCGACGACGAAAGGCCGCTGGAGTTACGCTTGTTCCAAAGCGATCGACGAGTTTCTCGCACTTGCTTACTGGCGCGAAAAGAAATTGCCGACGATCGTCGTCCGGCTTTTCAACACTGTCGGTCCACGACAGACCGGACAATACGGCATGGTCATTCCGACCTTTGTAAAGCAGGCACTCTCCGGGCGGCCGATCACGGTTTATGGCGACGGAAAACAGAGCCGGTGTTTTGGTTACGTCGGCGACGTTGTGGGCGCGCTGATCAAGTTGATGGAAAGCAACAACGCAGTGGGTCAGGTGTTCAATATCGGATCAAATCAGGAGATTACGATTCTCGACCTGGCGCAGCGCGTGAAGCAACTGACGCAGTCCGATTCAGACATCGTGTTTGTGCCTTACGACGAGGCGTACGAGGAAGGTTTTGAAGACATGCCGCGGCGCGTGCCGGATATCTCGAAAGTCAGCGAGTTGGTTGGCTTTCGGCCAGAGATGAGTCTCGATGGTATCCTTGAGAGCGTTATCGACTTTCAGAGTGGCCGACGCAAGTAATTGCCGATTTCCGATTTTCGATTGTCGATTTGCGCGGCCTCGAACGGTTCTCGTACTTCGCCAATTTGCAATCGGCAATTGGCAATCGAAAATCGACAATGCTTATGCCTTTTAGCCCGCGTACGCTGGTGGCCGTGGCCGCCGCGTTCGTTCTAGCCTTACTGCTCACGCCACTCGTGCGCGTTTTCGCCCGCCGCACTGGTATGGTGGCTGCGCCGAAGAGCGACCGCTGGCACAAGAAACCGACCGCGATGCTCGGCGGAATCGCGATTTGGATGACGGTGATCACCTGCTATTTTGTCTTCATTCCGCGCACCGTCTATGGCTCCAAAATCCTGCTCGCCAGCACGTTTCTGTTTGTCGTTGGACTCGTCGACGACGTTCTGCACATCAAGCCCTACCAGAAACTGATCGGCCAGATACTCGGCTCAGCCTTCGTCGTTTATTACGGACTTTCACTGCCGTGGACCGGATCGATTCTGCTAAACATGGCGCTGGCCATTTTCTGGCTCATCGGCATTACCAACGCAATCAACCTGCTCGACAACATGGACGGCCTCGCGTCGGGCATCGCGATCATTGCCGCCGGATTTCTCGCGCTGAGTTTCGTCAACAGCGGCCAGTTCACCGAAGCGTTGATCATGTTGCTCTTCGCGGCCGCCCTGCTCGGATTCCTGATGTACAACTCGAATCCCGCGTCGATCTTCATGGGCGACTGCGGCTCGATGTTTGTCGGGTTCTTTCTGGCGAGTTCGGCGCTGATCAACGTCAGCGGTGGACGAACGCGCAGCTTACTGCCGGTGCTGACAGTACCGATCCTGGTGCTCTTCATTCCGATCTTCGATACGACGTTTGTAACGGTGCTGCGCAAGCTTTCGGGCCGCGCGGCGTCGCAGGGCGGCCGCGATCACACGTCGCATCGTCTGGTGGCGTTGGGCATGTCGGAACGTCACGCGGTGTGGATGCTTTACGGTTTTGCGGCGTTATCGGGATTGCTGGCGATCCTGGTCCAACGCGCGCGTTTGGACGTAAGTCTCGCGGCGATTGCCGTTTTCACGATCTTGCTGACGTTGCTCGGCGTCTATCTCGCTGGGGTGAAAGTTTACGACCAGAGCGACGAAGCGATGGCATTGAAAGAAAAGCCGCTGTACACGTTTCTGGTCGACGTCTCTTACAAACGGCGCATCTTCGAAGTGCTGCTCGACGTGGTGCTGATCATCCTGTCGTACTGGGCTGCTTACGCGATCAATTTTCCGCCCACGAGTCCCGCGTGGAACTTGTTTATTCGCACGTTGCCGGTGCTGGTGTTCGTCAAGATGTCGGTGTTTCTGGTGATGGGCGTGTATCGCGGACTGTGGCGCTACACGAGCATGAGCGATCTGATCGTGTTTGCGAAGGCGGTGATACTCAGCTCTGTTGCGAACGTGCTGGTGCTCCTGTTTCAGTTTCGCTTTGAAGGCTTCTCGCGCAAGGTGTTCGTGATCGACGCTGTGTTGATGTTCCTGTTTCTGGCAGGTAGCCGCATGGCGTTTCGTTTGTTTCGGCAAATACTGCCAGCGGTGGGGACGCCGAACGGGCGGCGCGTGCTGATCTACGGCGCCGGTGATGGCGGCGAACTGCTGTTGCGGGAACTGCGAAACAATCGCGAACTCAACCTCTCGCCGATCGGTTTTCTCGACGACGATCCGGCGAAGAGCGGCAAACTGATTCACGGTTTGAAAGTGTTCGGCGGTAACGGCGATCTGGGAAGTGTTTGTCTGCAGCACGAGGTTGACGAGGTCGTGATCTCGAGTATGAAGATGACGGACGAACGCGTTCAGGAAGTGCTGCAAACCTGCGCGGATCGGCAGATTATCGTGAAGCGAATGCGGATCACGATGGAAGAACTCAGCGGGACGCTGAATAAGTTGCAGGACAAGATGTAGGCGTTTTGAGTTCAGCCTTTAGGCTGCGCGGAAGAACAAGCTAAAGCTTGAACTCAAAACGGGGATTAAATGCCGCAGGAACTCGTCCAACTAAATACTCGCCGAATACCAGTCCGGATTCTGCTGCTTCTGCTGCTCGCGGCGGCGGCGGTTTGGTCCTACTACGTCTTTCGCTGGTACGCCGGCAACACGATGGCCGATTATTTCGATCCTTCGGCGAACAACCTGCACGTCGCGGAGATGGCTGCCTCACTTGCGCCTGACGATCCCTTGACGCGCTGGCGGTTGGCCCAAGCAACGCAGAAAAACCTGCCGTTGGACCAGCAGATTCAGGCGATCGCGGAGTATGAAAAAGCGGTCAGTCTTTCCCCGAACGATTACCGCTTTTGGATGGCGCTAGGGACTGCCAGCGAACAGGCAGGCGATCGCGTCAAGGCAGAACGGTCTTTGAGACAGGCCGTTGCGCTGGCGCCTGCGTATGCATATCCGCATTGGTATCTCGGCAATCTGCTGTTGCGCAGTGGACGCTACGATGAAGCGTTTGCGGAGTTGCGCATTGCGAGTGAAGCCGATCAGGAATTTCAGCCGCAACAGTTCAACCTGATTTGGGAAATTTACAGCGCCGATCCGGAAGGATTAAAAAGAGCTGTCGGCGAGAGCTCGCTGGCGAAGTCGAAGTTCGCGTTGTATTTGCTAAGCCGGCAGAAGTATGAAGAGGGATTGCGGTTGTGGGAAAGCCTCAGCGCCGACGAGAAACGAGCGAACAAAGAAACTGCGGAAGCAATCGTCAACAACCTGGTGACATCCTGGCGCTATCACGATGCGTTGAAGGTTTGGAACGACAATGCTCCGAACGAGAAGTTTCGAGCGGAAGTTGGTCGTGTGTTTGACCCCGGTTTTGAAGAAGCGAACAGCTACGGGCCGGAAGCGATTTTTGGTTGGCAAGTGACGCAGGTGCAACAGGTGCAGGTCGGAATCGATCCCGATAAAAGCCACGGCGGCGTAACCAGTTTGCGGCTCGCGTTTCATGTGCGCTCAAACATCGACGACATCAAGGTTTGGCAACTCGTTCCGGTCGAGACGAACACTGAATACGATTTGGAGTTCTATGTCGCGACCGAAAAACTCGAGACGGGCGGGCCGACGGTGGTGCAGATTGTCGATCCGACGACGTCAGGAGTTCTCGTAACGTCGCCGGGCGCGCCGGGTGGCACGTCTGATTGGACTCGCGTGGCGTTAACGTTCAAGACTGGTGACAAGACTGAAGCGGTATTGATCAAGATCGCGCGGCCAACGTGCGGTACGAAGGAGGCGCCGATCTGTCCGATTTTTGGTTCTGTGTGGTATGACGACTTCAGTATCAAACGACGAGGTTAGCGTTGTCGTAACTGAACCCGCGCCGCTGGCAGCGACGCAGAGTCAGGAACGAAGCGTTTATCGCATCCGGCATACGCTGGCGAGCAGGTTTGTCTTTCTGGTGATCTGCGTTGCGATTGTGACCTCGGCGCTCGCGTACGGCACTGTGCATTACTGGGCGCTCGCGCTGTTCAACCTCGGCGCGCTAACGGTGCTCATTTTGTGGGTGGCCGATGGTTGGCGTTTGGGTAACGTGCGTATCAGCCGCAATCTGCTTCAGTTGCCTTTGCTGGGCGCTGTGATTCTGGGGTTGGTCCAGATGCTGCCGTTCGGAGGAAACACGTTGTCGCTCGATCCCAATTCAACGAAATTGGTGGTCGTGCAGTTGTCGACGTTGTGTGTTTACTTCGCGGCGACGCTCGTATTTGTCGATACGCCGCACCGGCTGCACGTGCTGGTGCGGACGATCATGATCTTCGGTTTTCTGCTGGCGATCTTTGGACTGACGCAGTCGTTCATCAGTCCAACGAAGGTTTACGGAATGCGCGAGCTCAGCCAGAGCACGGCGTTTGGTCCGTTTATCAACCGGCACCACTTCGCGGGTTACATGGAACTGACGATCTCGCTGCCGCTGGGATTGTTGTTGGCGGGTTCGATCGACAAGGAAAAGCGTCTGCTCTACCTGTTTGTTGCCGGGTTGATGGGTGTCGCACTAGTGATGACGAGCTCACGCGGCGGCATCATCAGTCTCGTTGGAGAGATCGTGTTTCTGGTGATCGTCACGGCGATCTGGAAGAGCCAGGGTGAGCGCGAGCGGCGGCGTGTTAGATCGAACTTTTTGAAAGGCGCGGCAGCGCGAGTGGCGCTGGCGGCGGCGTTGATCGTCGGACTGTTTATGGGCGTGATTCTGTTGGGCGGCGAGTTCTCGCTGAATCGTTTTATTGACAGCGTTAATACAGACGATCCGACGACCGGCCGCGCGCACTTCTG
>DATNJO010000715.1:0-2857 GCA_035603895.1 Pyrinomonadaceae bacterium | reverse complement strand
AGGGAGAGCGAGAGCCCGTCAGCCCGGGATTTGATGAAACAAGTGGAGGACGGCGTTCGTGATGTTGCCCACGGCAAAAAAGCGGCTGACGTCGCAAAAGCGGTTATCGCGAACGTTACTCAACAAGTAAATGCCGTCTATCAACGGATGATTGAGAATTCTACCCGTCATCATCATATCGCCGTGTTGTTTACCACTCACGACGAAAACGTCGAAACTCTTGCCGCCGACTTCTACGAGTGGCTTCGGGAAGAGGAGGGATTTGGAAAGGACCCAGTAGCAGCCAGGGCCGTTGAAAAAGCCATTGAGAAGTTTGCGGGACAGTATAAGAAGCACGTCATTCTCAACAATAAAGCGGAAGCGGTTTTTAGAGCCGGAAGTGACTACATAGGGCGTCGTGATCGCTTCAAGCGAAACCTCATAGAAATGGCGCTTGAAGCAACGGTGAAGTCGCACATTATCAATCACACGATTTGTCGCCGGTTCGAGATTCACGATCTTCCGGCTCCCGTACTGATGAACATTTTTCAGCGTAGCATTGAAGCTGCCCAACGAAAGATGTTTCGGAAAGCAAGCGATGACAAGTTGCCGAAACGGCCAATTCGCTTGCAAGCGTCGTGGCGTATCAGAGTCGTAATTGACGACTTGAACACGTTTCGCAACACCTATACGGATTTGCGTGAAGATCCCCTGATGTTGCCGTCACTACTTTTTATGTTAAGCCGGGAGGGAGTCACTTCGCTGATCGTAGACACGCAGGCCTCAGGTAGTCCCGAGTTGTCTATCACAGAGCGATTCGATAGCTCTGTCCGCCAGCTTGTAGCGACCAGAATTTATATTTGGCGCTTATCTTTCTTTGGTGAAAATCGCGTAGCGATCAGTGTGATCCCGCCGAAGTCGCAAGAGTACCGAGGGCTTATTCGTGAGTTGCGTTGGGATACGACAAGTGAAGCCAGCATGGATCGAACACTTACAGTCGATCCTCATTTCGAACTCTACACCGGACTCGAGAAAGCACAGCCGCAACCGGTGCCGTTGGAGGTTCGTTTGTACAGCGACACTACCAACGTAGCCCGATACATCGCGATGGAAGAAAAGATCCTGAGGGAAATATTTACGCCAGTGGCGCGTCAGAATAGCGAGCCCCATGTCATCGTTCCCGCACAGCTGCAGGATTACGAACCATTGCGTGATGCGTGCCACATGCAGCGCTATACCTGGTTGGACCACACTACGATCCTTCAAGTGAACGAGTTTTGGTGGTTGCGACGTCCGAGGCAACGTCGAACGGGTGCATTTCGTCCCCAGTGGAACTATCTCAACTCAGTAACAGCAACGTTCCGGGAAAATAGTTTCCGTAGCGAACCCGTGGCTGATCCTTTTTGGGTTTTTCAGCCAAAGCCTTGTGAAGAGTTAACAACAGGAATCAATGAAAGCGGCGATCACGAAAGCGAGGATTCGGAAAGTAAAGCAAGGACAAAACGAAAGTTCGATTTCTTTGATGAAGCCTGTGGCTACGGCTTCAACGACCTTAAAGAAGCAGAAAAACAGTACATCGATCGGGTTCCTTATACCTGGGACTTTGGTTTTATGCTGTGTAACGAAAAGGCATGGGACGAGGCAAGTAAACTTGATTTGAAAAAGAATAATGGTCCAATGCCCCGCAAAGGAAAGAGCGTCGCGCGAGTATGGAACGAGTTACGTAAGGCTACCGACCATCGTAATGACACGACAACGACCGAAAATAATGTGCGTTCATCGAAAGTTACCTGGCGCGACTTTCTTGGTGCAAGCAAGCTCGTTGCTGAGTTTCAGGCGTTTAGAACATCCACCCGAGCTAACGCTTTCGACTTCACCATGCTAGTCCCTGAGTCCTTTTCTTGTTTAATCCTGGAAATGTGGCTTTCCGAGACATACAACACCCTACAAGAATACAAGAATCGGTCTACAGACGAGGCAAAGAGGGAAGAGTTTGCGAAACGAATCACGATGCTCAAATCAGTCGGTCACCGCCGCTGGTCATCAGAAACAGAGAACCAGATCACGTTACTCAAGTGCCTGCGAGAGGAAGCGGGACAAAACCTGCAGGACATTCTTGATGCGCGCACTAAACGTGGAGAGTTCCAGTGCTATTCATTGGAGTTGTACAAAGTTTGGCTATTACTAACTGAAACTCTCAATTTCGAAGACCTGGTCGATAGTTCGAGCCATCTCAACTTTGAGTTCAGGTCCAAAGACGTTGGTCCCCAGGCAGTCTCAGCAAGGCATTGGTACAAGACGGCCAGTAGTTTTATGGACTCGTTGACTCCCGAACAGATCGAATACAACTGGGTTCCGGTACGATTGCCGGGCCATTTTTCTGTTCGAGCGGACTGGTTTCTAGCGGTAGCCGGCGGGAGCCGATCGAGCCGACTGGCCGACCATGCGTTGGATCTACTTAGTAGCAAGCGTGCGAACGTGACACGTTTACAAGAAGGCATTGGACTACCTAGCCGAACTTTATTCGATAACGGTGACAAGAAATCGCATCTGCGTACACGACTGATCTCAGCGCAGAAAGGCGAAGCGCTGAGGAACGTCGAATACGATGTGTTGAGACGAATCGGAGCACACGCGCACCCTCAAAACGAAGAGTTTTTCTGGCTTTGGCGCAGTGGCATCTGGGCATACAACCGCCATAGCCGCGTTTGGCACAAATGGCTTAATCGCGCACTGCTTTGGTGGCATTCGTGGCACCAGCGATACGGCTCCAACTGGGCCACGGGGTTTGAAGTCTATGACCTGCTCACAGATATTGAATTTGGAGACCGAAAGACTGCCGAGAAGAGCACCGAAGAGTTCAAGAAACGCACGCTGG
>DATNJO010000714.1:0-6675 GCA_035603895.1 Pyrinomonadaceae bacterium | reverse complement strand
ACGCCAGAGGTGTCACTGCTCTTGGTGACAAGAAGAATCTTGCCGCCACTCGCGATTACTCGCGATCGATCGAGAAAGTTCCGGCCGGCGTCGTCGCCTTTGGCGGATACAACCTCGAAGCCGCGATCGCCGGTGTAAATACTTCAATACTGGACGGGCGGCAGAAGTACATTGCCGACTTCCTTTTCTCGGTTACCAGTGCGTTTCACAGTCAGAATTTCTATGCGACGGCGACTGCCGGTAGCATCAGTGCGCACTCATCAGTTGCAATGGATCGCGAAGGACGTTATCCGATCGCCGACTTCTCCGATCTACGTCGCGGCACAAACATCACTTACGCGGTTGTAGAACCGGGCGGGGTTCCGATCACTGACCAAAGCCGCACCAGCAGTCTCACGCTGAAAGTTCGCGCGAAAGCAGCCGGTCCGATCGATAACATCAAGGACGACATCAAAACCGCGGACCAGGTTGTCGAACAGAAATCGCCGACGGAGTTAGTGGTGACTGTTGCAGCGCGTCGGGCCGGTGCGGAGAAAGCGCTTCAGTTACCGGTCAAAGATGCGACGCTCGCGGAGTTTCTCAAAGCGACGCCGGAGTTCGCCGCAGATCAGAAAGAAGTGATCGATCAGGCGCGCCAGATCGCCGGCAACGATCGCGATGCCTGGAGTGTGGCACGCAAGCTTGCTGATTGGACGCATAAAAATCTCGAGTGGAAGCTCGTTGCGAGTGCTGACCCGGTAACGACACTCGCGACGCGTGAAGCTGACTGCTCCGAGTTCAGCGCGTTGTTTGTCGGTATGGCGCGCTCGCTGGGTTTACCGGCGCGCACCGTTTCCGGATTGGCTTACAACGGCAGTTCGTTTGGTGGACATGCGTGGGTGGAAGTCTGGATCGGCAAATGGATCGAACTCGATCCAACCTGGGGCACCTCTTTTGTCGATGCGACGCACATTCGCGCCACCGGCGATGCGTTGTTGACTTCCGCCGGTTTGCATCTACTCGAGTTGGAAGTTTTGGAAGCCAAGCGAAGCGTTGCTGAATTTCAAAAGACTCCGCGGGCTCTCGCGGAACATCTCACGAAAGCGATTCCCGCTACTGACAAGCCCGAGATCGAGGCCGCGACCGACGTCGGTCTGCTCACTGACACATACATGGGTGCGGGCGCGTGGGCCAAACTAAACGACAGCGAACGCGAGCAGATGTGGTCCGCATACCGCAGAGTGCTTACCGAGATCATTTCGGGTTACAACCCGGAACTCGGGATCAAGCGGATTCGGGTTTTGCATGTCGAAGAAAAAGGCGACACGGCTGAAGCGACTTGCCTGAGCGAACCCGTTGAGACGCTGATGAAGTTTCGGTTTGTGCGCCGCAACGACGTTTGGTACCTCGTCGAAATATTGCAGACCGATAGCGGGTTCGCCTTTGTATCCGAAATACTTCGTCCGGCGATCTCGACGATCGAGAAAACTCGCGCGGGAGAGAAACCTCCGGCGCTGGTGATGTCGGATTTCGTCAGGGTCCTGCTGCTGCTCGATCGCGATTCTGCGAAAGCGTTGCGCGTCGCGGAAGAGTTGTTGAAAAAGAATCCGGCGAATCGTGATTTGCGCTATATCAAGGCGCTTGCACTGATTGAAGAGGAAAAAGCTGAAGACGGAATGAAACTGCTGTCGGAACTTGCTGACGAAAATCATGGACCAGCAGTTTACCGTCTCGCCGGATATTTGCTCGACTCCGAAGATGAGAAGGAGTCGGAAAGGGCTTTGGAGTTGTACCAGCGCTACACGAAGCTCGAACCGCGCGACCCGCGTGGGTTTCGGGAGCTCGGCGGCGCTTACCACAACTTTGAACGGTTGGCGGAGTCAGAAGCTGCTTATCGCAAAGCCATCGAAGTCGATCCGGCTGACGTCTACAACTATCGCAACCTGATCGCGTTGTTTGTGCAGCACGAACGCATCGGCGAAGTGAGAGCGTTGCTTGAGACCGGTGAAAAGTATCAGGAAGACAACAATCTTTTCGGGATGATTTTTCAGGAACTCATGCACGATGAGGAAGCCGAGGCGCTGGCAAAGCTTGCCGCCAGTGAACCGTCGCGAATGAAAACGAGTATGATTGCGAATCACTCGCTGGGAATCGCGTATTTCATCCAGAAGCGTTACATCGAAGCCGAACGTTGGTTCAACGCCGCAGCGCTAATCGATAAGAAAGCGACCGATCCGCATATTTCGCTGTCGACTCTTTATCGCAAGCAAGCGCGCTGGCTCCCGGCTTTGAAGGCTGCGAATCAGGCCATCAGCCTCGATGCTGAAAACAGCGAAGCCTACTATGAGAAGGCGTGTGCGCTCGCGCGTCTTGGCCGGATTAAAGAAGCGATGGCTGCGTTGACGAAATCCGTCGAGCTTGACGACCTGCAGTCGCTTTTTATAGAAGAGGAAGAGGATCTCAAACCGCTGGCCTCACTCGCTGATTTCAAGAAGCTGCTTCCCGTCCCCGAAAAACCGCAGCCATAATTTAATTTGTCAGTAGTCGTAATTCTGCTGCGCCCATGATCCGGTTCTTGCCGGAATACTTCACCAAAACTGATCGGAATACTGCTTGCACTGTTCTCTGGTTGAGAGCCTTTATCAACCTCGAAGGAGAACATCGTGAAACGCAAAGTAATGCCCCTTTTGCTTGTCGCCCTACTGCTTTCAACGCACGCGCCGCTCGCGTTTGCGCAACAAAGCACTGCTATTAACAACTGGTCCGCAGTGCAGCAACTCGGGACCAACGAACGGCTTGTCGTCAAACAGAAGAATGGGAAAGAGATCAAAGGTTTGATGATTGAAGCCACGGACACGACACTGACAATCGATCGCGACGGCAAACCGTTTGCGATTCCGCGCGCTGACGTGCGTCAGGTTCACGTAATCGAAGGAAAAGCCGCAAAAGGCAAGTGGGCACTGATCGGAGCCGGAATCGGCGCGGGTGCGGGCACAGGGATTGGATATGCAAAATACTCCCCCGACTCAGACGACAGTGAAGTCTACATCGCCATGGGCCTCTTGATCGGCGCCGGCACCGGCGCCCTCAGCGGCCTCCTCTTCGGCCAAACCAAACGCAAACGCACTATGGTCTACTCGATGTACTAGACAGGATTTCAGAATTCACAAGAATAGCTGTTTTGAATCTTGTAAATTCTGTACATCCTGTCAACGGCGCTCGGCGATCTCCTCGCGCTCATCCTCGTCCTGAAGGCCGAGGCGCATGGCGTCGAAGGCGGGGAGGCGCGCGATGGTGGGCATCGGGAGGGAGCCTTTGACGGAAAACCAGATGATGCGGTTCAGGGTTTCGGGATCGGCCATGTCAGCATGGGCCATGTCCTGCTCTGCGGTCTGCCGCATCCAGTAGGCAGTCGCGGCGTCACGCGCCGGCGGAGTTATAAGATTGTCGAGGGCGACGTCCGGAAGCAGCACTTTGTAAGGGCGCAGATCCGGTTCGGCGCGGAAGATGTTCATTGGCGTCGCAGTCGCGTCGAGTTGATTCATCGGCGCGAGTCCAAGCAAGAGCTCCATCGTCTTGATCAAGCTGACGGTGTTATGAAACTCATGGACCAACAACCCAGGCCGGTTATAAGCACTGATTAACAACACTACCGAACGATGCGCATCAACATGATCGGGTCCATCCTGCGCGTCGTCTTCCACCACTGCGATACAAGTATCCTTCCAGTAAGGACTGTTCGACACTGCCTCAACCAATAGTCCGAGCGCGTAATCGTTGTCAGCAACATAAAACTGCGGTGTCGGCTTTCGCGCGGTAAGCCCATCCGTGTGATCGTTCGACAAACGCACCACCGAAAGATTCGGCAAGCGATCCGCAGTTCCTGCCGTTCGCTCCGCCGCGAAGACACGAAACTCCTCCAACCACGCCGCCAATCGCGAGTAGCCACGAAAGCGAGAATCCGGGTTTGCCGTGCCAATCAGTGGAACTCCGTTGCTCTCCTTCGCCACTCGATATGATTCGACAGTCATCGAATCCGGCGTATCCATATCGAAGTTGCGAAACTGCGCATTGAAACGGCCTTCAAGCGACTTCTTGGTGGGAAACGCGGAAACAGTCGGCGTAAGGTCGGGATACGACTTGGCTCGATTCTCGCGAATTGCCTTTACGTCGGCTTCCGAAAGCGTCGCCACAAACTCGCCGTAATTGCGATACGTGAGTCCCGCCCGTGCGGCCGCGTCCCAGAGATAAAGCGTCTCCGGCTCGGCAACGTCACGCGCGCCTTGCAGGTAAGGCACAAACCGGCGCATGAAGTTCGCGATGTCTTCAGCCTCCGCTCTTGGACCAAACAACGGCGGCACACCACGCAACGGTTCGTAATTCGGCAACCGGTTGAAACCTTCGTAATCGTAGGTGCGCCCACGCCGGCTGTACTGCCAGCGAAAAGCTTTGTCGACGTAGTCAGTGGAAAACGCCGCCGTGGACCAGTTGTGTCCGTCGGGACTCGCCTCCGAGTTAACGAAGAAGCGATCGAACAAACCAAAACGCAACGCGAGCGCACGATGGTTCGGCGTGATGTCCTGCCGCTTGCCATCAGGCCGCGCGGCTGCTTCGCCAGCGCCAAAGATCGCGAGCGAAGCGTCTCCATCTGCTTTCGAACCATCGCCTGAAACGGCGACGCCGCCATAAATCTGATCGTAAGTCCGGTTCTCCTTGATTATGTAAATGACATGTTTGATCGGCGAACGGCCCGGAAATAGTCTTGACTGTTGCGCACCGAGCAGACCGATGTTTCTCATCACCTGTTGCGTGTATCGCGCGAGCGCGGGATCGTCAGGCTCGCCAACCGCGCTGATGTTCCCGATAACAATCGCCGCACTGTACTGCCCACCCTGCCCGCCGGCGCGACCGCTTCCGGCAGGAAAACGGTCATTCGGAGCATTCGGCACGCGTCCTGAGTTGTTTACTACCACTGAAGAATTTTCAACGCCCGTGCCCTTCCCGTTGCCGATGAAGATCGTTTGGCCCACCACCGCAATTGCCGAAGGATATTGTCCCGTTGGAATGAACCCGCGCACGGTGCTGCGTTCGGCATGTTCATCGTCCGATTTTCCACCACGCGCTTTCGCCAACAACTCCACCACCGCAACAGAATTGCTGTGCGAATTGGCAACGTACAAATCATCTCCACTCAACGCCAATCCCTCAGGACTGTTCCCCGGCGGAACATCTTCCGACAACCGCACACTGATGCGCTCGATCTCTTTGTCAGTCGCAGTGTCAATCACCGACACGCTGTCATCATTCGAATTGGCAACGTACAAACGCGTGAATTCCGGGTTGAGCAACATCGCCGTCGGGTGACGTCCAACAGCAACACGTCGCACCGGTCGAGTGGGCAGGTTCGTATCAACTACAGCAACGGAGTTTTCGTTCCAACACGAAACGTAGGCCTTTCCTGGCGGAACGAAAGAAACTGCGTAAGGATAAACAAACGATTCTGCCGCTTCATCGTGGCGCAGATCCACACGAACCAGTTTTCGGCTCCCACGCAGATCGTGAACGATCCCCAAACTGTCGCCGAGATTGTTCGCGACGAACAGCGTGTTGCCATCGGGAGCGATCGCGATCCCGCTCGGATAAACCGGCGTACGATCGCTGTTGTAGCGAGGTGAGTTCGCGGCAGAAGCAAATCCGGTTACATCGATGAATGGCGCATCGGCTGTTGTGTTTGTAATCGGACTCTGAATTTTCGGATCGAAACGGAAAATCCAGATCTTGTTCTCGAACCCTCCCGAAACATACAAGTGATATGCGCCGTCGCGTTCCAACGGATCAAACACCACGCCGACGTTCACACTTTGCGGCGACGGAAAGTAAACGTTCTGGACCACGACCGCCGGCTTCGCATTGAGATCGATCACCGAAAGCGACTGCTGACCACGATTCCCCGCTGCGTTGAACTGAACCCCATAACCACTGTTAACAGCAATCAAGAAACGTCCGCGACGATCCGGTCCCAGCGTATCCGGGCTGCGCACAAAATCGACCGGCAAGGCGCCGACCGCCACTTGCCGCGTGGTGACGTCGCGCACGAGCGTTCCCGCCGGCGTGATTGGCCGTCCCTCACTCGCTGTTCCGTCCTGGCGCGCCGATGATGAGATGCCGCTCAAAGTTCCGACGACGAGAGAAAGTGCAACGAGCAGCATGAGCAGCACGTAGGTAAGTTGTCTGGGGTTCATGGGGCCGGGAGTTTACCAGATTGACATTTAAATCCATGTCACAAACAACCCAGCCTAAAAGGCTGAACTCAAAAACCCGAAACCCAGGTTTTGAGCTCAAGCTTTAGCCTGTCCGGCAACCGCCCGGCGAGGGTCTGCTACTAAGAAACCAAGTAGCCCGAAGCCGGACGCAGTCTTAGGCACACGCCACACGCGTGTATAATGTCCGGCACCATAAAAATGGATTCTCTGGTGCGGTTTCTGTTCGGACATGAACAGGCCGTTTTTACTAACGGCCGGTTTGGTTTTGACGTGCGTCCGAATATCCTCCTGCTGGTCCTCATCTTTCTAATCGTTGCGGTTTTCATCTATTTCATCTACCTGCGCCCACGCATACGGCTTCCAAAACGAACTACCGCCACGCTGATCGCGCTGCGCGTCCTGTTGCTCACACTGATGGTCACCTTGCTGTTGC
>DATNJO010000713.1:0-2427 GCA_035603895.1 Pyrinomonadaceae bacterium | reverse complement strand
CGAACATCAGGAGAAACACGAAACATGCTCGCTGAGGCGCGTACACAAACGCGACGTATTTTGATTGCCGACGACGATCCCATCATCCGTCACATGGTGACGCGATTTGTCCAATTGGAAGGTTACCAGCCGGTGGTCGTTAACGACGGTGGCGCCGCATATCGACTGCTGAAGTCCGACTCGAACTTTCGCGGCGCGATCTTCGACATGATGATGCCTCACCTCGAAGGCATCGACGTGATGCGTTTTATGCAGTCGGAAAAACGACTCATGCGTATCCCGGTCATGATGATTACCTCGGAACCTGATTTGAAACTGATGGCCAACGTTTTTGCTGCCGGAGTCACTATCTTCCTGCCGAAGCCGTTTACCACCGACCAGTTTCAAAACACGTTTCGCCTGTTGCTCAACCATCACCAGGAGAACTAAATGACACTCACAGCCACAGAAACTCAAGCAGTAGATCTCGACGTACTGGCGATCTACGACGACGCCCAAATCGAAGGTGAACCCGATTTTGTAGTCGAACTGATCGATCTCTATCTCAACGAGGTTCCGCGTCTGTTCGACACGATCGAAAAAGCCGTCGCTAACAGAGATCGCAGCACAGCGAGACGCGCCGCGCACAGCTTGCGCGGCAGCAGCGGAAATCTCGGCGTGCTGCAAATGGCCACGATTGCCGGTGAACTCGAACATCTCGAGAACGACTACAACACCGTTGCACCGGAATTGTTGCGGAGTCTGGAAAACGAATTCGAGCGCGTTAAAGAAATCCTGAACGCAGAGCGCCAGCGAAGGACTGCATGAGAATCCTGATTGCTGAGGATGATGAGATCTCGTGTCGCATCCTCACTAACAATCTCACGAAGTGGGGCCACGAGGTCGTAGTCACGCGTAACGGGAACGACGCGTGGCGGGCGTTGTGCGCGCGCAACGCCCCATCGCTCGCGATTCTCGATCGCCTCATGCCGGACGTTGACGGTATCGAGATCTGCCGCCAGTTACGCGAAGTGGAATCGCCGGTCCACGTCATTCTTTTGACCTCATTGAACCGCCGCGAAGATCTCCTCGAAGGACTCGAAGCCGGCGCGGACGACTACCTCACGAAACCTCTCGACGCTCACGAACTGCGAGCACGACTGCAAGCCGCCCAACGCATTCTCGAATTACAGGAAAGTCTCAGGCAACGTGTACGCGAACTCGAACAGGCGATCGAGGAACGGAAAGCCGCCGAGGAGGCGCTGCGAAATTTGAGTCTGACAGACCAACTCACTGGTCTCTACAATTACCGCGGCTTCATCAATCTCGCCGAACATCACTTAAAGATCGCACGGCGCGAGATGCATCCGTCGCTCCTGATCTACGCCGACATGGACGGTCTGAAGGAGATCAACGACACGTTGGGCCATCGCGCCGGCTCGACTGCCATTGCCGCCGCCGGCCAAATTCTGCGCAATACGTTTCGCGACTGCGACATCATCGCCCGGCTCGGCGGTGACGAGTTTGCGGTGCTCGTTCCAAACATTCAGGAAACGGAATCAGCGAAAGTGCTCGAACGGCTGCGACACAATGTGAGCGAGTACAATGAAATGAGTGGTCACAAGTTCACCGTTGGGCTGAGTCTCGGGGCGGTTGAGATCGACCACGAACACGCCTGGGGAATCGAAGACCAGATGGCCCGCGCTGATGAAGTGATGTATCGAGAAAAACGAGAGAAGAAGGGCCACGAAAAGGTACAAAAAAAGCCCGCCTGAGATGCGCGGGCTTTAGTTCTTAGGTTTCTTTCGATCGTCCTTTTTAGGACGATCCCTGTTGGGTGGGGGACGATTGTCTTTCGGGTTCTCAATCACCTTCACCGGCGGTTTAGGCGGACGCTTGTCCTGACCTTTTCGTTGAGCAAACGCGCCCACCGGCATTATGGCCAATATCAACAGCACCGCAATTTGTCTCACCAACCTCATCATTTTCACCTGAGCCTCCTCATGCAATTTGCGCATTGGAGGGAGAAAGAGACGCGCCGGTCACAAGAGGCAGCAAGATAAATGCCAGAAACGCATCGGCTATGGGGATGCGCTTTTACGCGGAAAGTCTACCAGCAGGCTCGAAATTTCGCACGGTTTCCGGTTGTTTCGCACCGTATCGTGCAAGTAGTCAACGCTTCACGGTGACACTGAAAGTCCCCACATTTCCGCTACTGTCGAAGGATCTCAACGATATCGTGTGCTCGCCGGGACCGAGTGAACCGAATTCAACGGTATAGGTCTCCTGACCGCTGTCGGCAATGCCGTCATCCGGAAAGACCGGTACCCACGCGGCGCCGTCGATGCTCGCATCGGCCTTTTTTACCTTGCCGGTCGCATCGTCAACCGAAAACACGACGCGCACGGAGTCGCGGTTTATCTGTGGTTGGCCCACGAGTTTTACGAC
>DATNJO010000712.1:0-3742 GCA_035603895.1 Pyrinomonadaceae bacterium | reverse complement strand
CCTCATCTCTGAACCTTCGCGAATCACAGCGTAGTCTTCGATCTGGTAGTACTCTTCCTTGTCACTCAGCACTCTACCTTTGCTGTAGTACGTGGTTGGCTTAACGATGTAGGTCTGCGGCACTTCAATGGGTTTGGTCAGCATGGATTTGAAATCACGAATGCGCTGGGCGGCGGCGGGGTCGTTAGCCAGGTAGGTTCGCAGCTCTGCCACATCCTGTTTGAGCATATTCACGTGCAAACGAAACTCCTCGATCGTGCGGGCTCTTCCATGGTCGTAGATTTCCTTGATTCGCGGCGGAAGGGATGCCTCCGACTTGTTCTCGTCTATCAGCAACAAAGTCAAAAACAGAAGCTGCGTCTCGTTCTTATAAACTCCTACCAGCGTTGCGTCGTCGACGCTCGTCAGATCGAGATCGCCAAACTCTCCTTCAGCGATCGCGATCGCTCGCCGGCGCGCAGGATCCTTCGTGAAGGTAGCTTCGAACGCTCGATCAAAATCCAGGTCCTCGGCCATCAACTGGTGAAATCGGTTGACGACCTGATAAGCTTCAATCACGTCTGCTGGCTGCTTCACTCGCCTTTGCTTCACTTGTTGCGCCTGTGCTTGCGACTGTCCGGCTAAAAGCAGTGCCAGGCCGAAGACAACAAACAATAGTGGACGCAGTGCGCTTTTCACCAGTTTCTTCTTCAAGTCAACGTAGCCTTGTTCGCCTGCCACCAACTCTCCCAACACACGCTTAACTCCTCGATGACCTTTTGCAAACTCGATCATCCGTTCTGTGAATGGCGCGCCGAAGAAGTTTCCGTAAAAGCGCCGCCGCATCTGTGCGGCGCGACGCAGTTCGGCGCCGAAATCTTTGCGCCAACTCGTTTCGTAGCTCTGCACGTCACCGCGCAAGTAAGCTTCTGCAAATAACTCCGCCGAACGTAACGCGTAATAGATGCCTTCGCCGGTCACCGGATCCGCAAAACCGGCGGCGTCGCCAAGCAGTGCCCAGTTGGCGCCGCAGACTGTTCGGTTGTCCCACGTCGTGGCTGAAAGACCGGGAATGCGTGCAGCGTAACGCTCGGCAGTCAAACGCAGATGATCGCGAATCGCCGCTGTTTCCTTCGATGCCGTTTCGTCTTTCCAGAAGTTAACGTTGGCGTCTTCGTGTTGCTGATAGTAGTTGACCATGAAACGCCATAGCAGATCGTCGAGCGGCTGATGTTCGAAAGCGTCCTGCGTTGTCGCGATGCCGAAGGAGAGGTGGTCGGGACGAGGAAACGCCCACGCGTATCCGACCCAACGCGGCAGAAATGCAACCACCGTCGGCGCCGCTCCGTTCGCGGGCAACGGCGCGCGATAACCAAAAGCGACTTCCATGTCAGAAGGCGAAAGTGGACCAGCGAGCATTTTGGCGACGCCGCTGTTTGCACCGTCAGCGCCGACGAGCACCGAACCGGACCACTCGCGTGATTCGTCCGACAAGCGCCAGCCGCTGCCGGTCTTCTTTGTTTTCCTGGCAGAGATCTTTTCCGCAAACACTTGCGCGCCGGCATCGCGCGCCCGATCGCGTAAGTACCCGTCAAACACCACGCGCGAATAAACCGCGAACGGTTCGTCCAGTTGCAAATGGAGTCTTTTGCCGGAAGGCGAATAGAGATCGAGCTCGTCGATCGTGCGGCCCACTGCGTTAAGCAAATTAGGCCAGGCTTTCAATGCCTTTGCCGTCACACCGCCGCCACAGGCTTTCGGGGCTGTGGGTGGACGGCCGTCAAACAGCGCGACGTTCGCGCCACGGCTCGCAAGAAGTTCAGCCGCAAAGGACCCAGCCGGTCCGGCGCCGACAATAAGCAGATCGTATTGGCTCATCGAATCAATTGTGACACTCGCCTGTCGGCGCTAGAATAACAGCCGTCCCTCTCAAACAGCGAAGCGCAGAAATGACCAACGAGAGCAGTTGCCTAGTTTTCTCCGGCATTGCCCCGCATCCGCCCATTATGGTCCCAGAGGTCGGACGCGAGTCGACAGCCGCAGTGCGCCAATCGATCGAAGCGATGACTCAGCTCAGCGAGCGGCTAATCGCCAGCGGCGCCGAAACGGTCATTTTGGTCTCGCCGCACGCGCCGCTCGAGATCGATTCGTTTGTCGCTTACGAAGGGCCGGAAGTTTACGGCGACTTCGCAAACTTTCACGCGCCTGAGACGAGCGTGTCCGCGCCTCTCGATCGCGAACTGCTCGCCGCGATTACTGTTTCCGCCACATGCGAGAACCTTCGCATTTCGACCTTGCCCGACACGGATCTGGATCACGGTACTGCAGTGCCGCTTTATTTCCTGCTGCGAAATGGTTGGCAGGGGAAAGTGGTCGCGCTCGGTTACAGCTTCCTCTCAAACGAGGATCACCTTCGTTTTGGCGGTTGCGTTAAAAAAGCGATCGATATGCTCGGCCGGCCGGTCGGTTTTATTGCCAGCGGTGACTTGAGCCACCGGCTCGGGCCACACGCTCCCGCGGGGTTCAATCCGAACGCGCACGTTTTCGACGAAACGGTTGTCTCAGCGTTGCGTGCCAACGATCCGCAAGCGATTGTCGAGATAGATTTCAACCTCCGGAAGCTTGCCGGGGAATGCGGGTTTAGATCGATGCTGGTGGCGATCGGTGCGAGCACGGATTTGCCGTTGGCGTGCGAGGTGATGAATTACGAGGCGCCGTTCGGAGTCGGATATCTGGTCGCGCAGTTGATCAATCAACGTGGCGAATCGAAACCCGCGGATTTGCCCCGGCTGGCGCGCGAGGCGGTGGAAGCGTTTATTCGTTCGGGAGAGATTTTGCAGCCGCCTCGTGAAGCGCTGGCGGGCTTACTTTCTGCTCCCGCGCCTTGTTTTGTTTCACTCAAGACACTCGACGGTGAGTTGCGCGGCTGCATCGGGACTATCGAAGCAGCGAAAGAAAGTTTGGCTCAGGAGATCGTCGCTAATGCGATCAGCGCGGCCATGAACGATCCGCGCTTTGAACCCGTGAGCGAAGATGAACTGCCAAACTTACGCTATTCGGTTGACGTTCTGCTGCCTGCGGAAGAGACGGTTATTGAGGAACTCGATCCGGCAGTCTTTGGCGTGATTGTAGAAGATGAAACGACTTCGCGGCGCGGGTTGTTGTTGCCGGATATTCCGGGTGTCGAGACGGTGGAACAGCAGGTCGAGATTGCCATGCGCAAGGCGGGCATATCGAGCGATACACCCGTCAAGCTTTGGCGTTTCAAGGTAGACCGATTTCGTGAGTCACAAAGAGGCACCAATGGTTAGCCAATTACTTGTGCTTCTTTGTGGCGTTAGACGTCCAGGTTTCTCACGTCGAGCGCGTTGTCTTCGATGAACTTCCGGCGTGGCTCAACCGCGTCGCCCATCAGCACGGTGAAGATCGAATCAGTTTCCACCGCATCATCGACTCTGACTTCCAGCAGCGTTCGCTTTTCGGGATTCATTGTTGTCTCCCAAAGCTGATCCGGGTTCATCTCGCCGAGACCTTTGTAACGCTGGATCGACAAGTCTTTCTTCGCCGCAGCCAAAACCTTTTCGAGCAACGCTTCACGCGTGGGAACTTCCTCGCTGTTTCCGTTTTCGCCGGAGACGAATGGAGCAGCCAGTTCATCTTCAAGCGACTTGAAGAGATCAACCGCTTGCTGGAATTCGACGTAGCTCGCGAAGTTCCAATCGACAATGATGTTCACGCCCGAGCTGGTGACTGTTTCGATTTC
>DATNJO010000711.1:0-3902 GCA_035603895.1 Pyrinomonadaceae bacterium | reverse complement strand
AACATGGCAGCGGAGCAAACTGATCTGTCAGGCACTTACGCCGGGACGTTCACTTGCGATGCTCTCGGACTCACTGGCGACACCACGCTGACGATCACTGGTAACCAGTTCACCACTGCTGACGGCAAGAGCGGACGCATCGTCGCTTCGACTACAGGTGGTTACACAGCCGTCGCGCTGCAAACCGGCGAAGTCACTACCGGAGCAACCGCAGCGACAGGAGCAGCTACAACTCCACCAACGATCGTTTCGTTGCGCGCGCGACGCTCGCGCAACAGTTTGACGCTTACGCCAGCAGCGGGTTCGACAACCGAATGCAGGTTTATGCCAACTCGCGGTAACGTCGCTCGCGGCCGGCGTTCACGCCAACGCACACCAGCGGCAACCGGAACCGAAGTGTCGAATCCAGCCACGATGCCGAGTCCAACAGCTCCGACTCAACCGACACCCGAAACTCCGACCCAGCCGACGCCCGAACAACCAATACCGAGTCAGACGCCCAGCCCAAGCCCGACACCAAGCGGGAGTCCGACGCCAATGCCGAACCCAACGCCGAGCGGTAGCCCGACTCCGGAACCTGCCCCAACAGCAAGCCCAAGCCCGACCCCGAGTCCGAGCCCAAGTCCCAACCCGGCGCGGCCGCGTGGCTAATTAGTCTTATGCCTGCGATCTGTGTTATCTGTGTCTCTGTCGGACACAGATAACACGGATGAAACAGAAAATTCGTATTGCAGCCGGACAAGGTTTTTGGGGGGACCTTCCTGACGCACCCGTGCGCCAGGTTGAAGGTGGTCCAATCGACTACTTGATGCTCGACTATCTGGCGGAAGTCACGATGTCGATCATGCAGAAGCAGAAAGCGCGCGATCCAAATGCCGGATACGCGCGCGATTTTATTCCCTTGATGAAACAGATTTTGCCGGCCTGCGTCGAGCGCGACATCAAAGTCACGGCGAATGCCGGCGGCGTAAACGTTCGCGGTTGCGCGAATGCGTTGATTGAAGTCGCGCGTGAACTCGGACTCGCGGGAAAGGTGCGCATCGGCATCGTCACGGGCGACGACATACTGCCGCGAATAGACGAACTGCTTTCGCGCGGGATCGAGTTGCGCAACATGGACACGGAAGAGCCGTTGTCGACAGTGCGCGAATCGATTCAGAGTGCGAATGTCTACCTCGGCGCGGCGCCTTTAGTCGAGGCTTTGCAGCAGGGTGCGCAAATAGTGATTACAGGACGTGCGACCGACACCGGACTCACGCTCGCGCCGTTGATGTATGAATTTGATTGGGCCAGTGACGATTGGAATCATCTCGCGGCTGGAACGATCGCGGGCCACATCATCGAATGCGGCGCGCAGGCATCAGGCGGGAATTGTCAGTACGAGTGGCGTAGCATTCCGGACCTGGCGAACGTTGGTTTCCCGATCGCTGAAGCCGCGCCTGACGGCACGTTTGTGATCACGAAACACGAAGGCACGGGCGGGCGCGTGAATGTTCCGTCGGTCAAGGAACAACTCGTTTACGAGATGGGTGATCCGCACCAGTACATCACACCCGATGTCGTTGCCGATTTCACGACAATACGTTTGCAGGACGAAGGACACGATCGTGTTCGTGTGTACGGCATCGAAGGAAGGCCGGCGACTGAGTTTTTGAAAGTTTCGATTAGCTATTCTGCCGGGTTCAAAGCGGTCGGAACGCTTGTTTATGCGTGGCCGGACGCTTACGAGAAGGCGCAAGTTGCGGACAAAATACTGCGCGCGCGGCTCGATCGGTTAGGGCTGCGGTTCGATCACGTGTTGACGGAGTTTGTCGGTGCGAATGCGACGCATGGCCGATTGGCTGGCGAGCCACGAACTGATGCCCCAGAAGTGCAACTGCGTTTCGGCGTACGCGGACAGGACCGTCGCGCGATCGAGCGTTTTACGAAAGAGATCGCGCCGTTGATCCTGACTGGTCCACCAGCGGTGACGGGTTTTGCCGGCGGGCGTCCGAAGGTCGAAGAGATCGTGGCGTATTGGCCGGCGCTGATTCCAAAGAGTGAGATAGAGCCTATGGTTGAGGTACTCGACGCGTGAAAGTGCAACTGACAAAACTCGCCCACGCTCGATCCGGCGACAAGGGCGACACCGCGAATGTTGGCTTGATCGCGTTCCGTGAAGATGGATATCCGATTCTGGAGCGTGAAGTTACCGCCGAGCGGGTGAAGAAACATTTCACCGGTATCGTTCACGGCGATGTGGAGCGGTTTGAATTACCAAATCTCGGCGCGTTGAATTTTCTGCTGCACGAGAGCCTTGGCGGCGGCGGAACGCTGTCGTTGATGACTGACGCGCAAGGGAAGACCTTTTCGACCGCGCTGCTGCGGATGGAGATCGAGGTCTCCGATGAAGAAGCGCGTAAGCTCGAGTTGGACCACGGATGACACAGACGAACCCGGACCAGGAGCAACCAGTCCTCTATTCAGTTGAAGACGCCGTGGCACGTATCACCCTCAACCGTCCCGACAAACGAAATGCATTGAACGCTGCGGCGATCGCGGGACTCAAGGATCGGCTGCGTGAGGCGTCGCAGGATGAGCGAGTCCGAGTTGTTGTGATCAGTGGGGCAGGGAAGGATTTTTGTTCTGGCGCGGATTTAGCAGCGCTTCAGCAGATTGCTCAAGCTTCAGTTGACGAAAACGCGGAAGACGCGCGGTCGTTACTCGATCTGTTCGTTTTAATCCGTCAAATTCCTTTTCCAGTTGTCGCGGCAGTGACAGGCCGGGCTCTAGCAGGCGGCGCTGGCTTGGCAACATCGTGCGATATCGTTCTAGCCGCGAAGTCAGCTCGGTTTGGTTACCCCGAAGTAAAGATCGGGTTCGTAGCAGCAATGGTGATGGCGATTCTCCGGCGTAATGTTTCCGAAAAGCGAGCCTTTGCCTTGTTAACTCGTGGAGCTGAGATTAGTGCCGAGCAAGCGTTAGAGTTTGGATTGGTGAATGAGATTTACGCGGATGAGAGTTTTGAGGATGATGTGGCGCGCTATGTAAATGATTTTAAGAAATTGAGTCGCTCGGCCGTGTCACTCACGAAGACGCTGCTCTATCAAATGGATGGCCTCTCGTTTTCCGCGGCGTTGGAAACCGGAGCCGACGTCAACGTTATCGCCAGACTCACCAAAGACTGTCAGGAACGCGTCGCGAAGTTTCTCGGTAAGTAGCTGTGGCTACTTTAAGGGGTGGTCGCGCGGGATTTCTCACGAAGCCTTTTAATTTCGGTCTTAAGCGACTCAGAATTTTTGAGTTGCGGATTTTTTTGCAGGTACGACTCCAACTCTCCCGCAGCTTTCCCGGGTTCATTCTTGAGTTCATAGAACAGAGCAAGAGTCAGACTGTCGGGTTTTGATTTGTTCCCACTCAAACTCGCTGCCTGCGCGATAGCCACTTCAGCACGGCCCAACAGAAAAGATCGATCGTCAGTAGCGCCGGCAGCCTGATGAATCAAAGCCGTTGCTCGCATAACTTGATTCATCGGATTCGCGGGGTTTAGTCGCGAAGCTTCCGCAAATATAGCCACCGCAACAGCGAAGTTCTTCTGCTTCATCAACAACAAACCAAACGATTGGTAAGCACGTTCGTCGTTGGGGTTGATCTGCCGCGCGAGATCGAGTTCGGCGATCGCCTCGTTGAACTGTTCCAACTTGAGAAAGGTGTTACCAAGTTGCAGGTGAGCGTCGAAATACTCGGGAAAGATCTTGATCGCTTTGCGCATGTTTTCAATTGCGGGTTCGATTTTTCCTTCCTCGGTGAGTTTGATACCGAGCGCCAGCGCCTGACGGGCAGCTTCGGGAACGGTTTGCGAAAACGCATCGACAACACCCGGTTGCTGTGCGGGCTTGTGGCTGATTGGACGTAGCTGAATG
>DATNJO010000710.1:0-5490 GCA_035603895.1 Pyrinomonadaceae bacterium | reverse complement strand
CTCGGCCGCGCCATTACGCTCTCCACTGCCGACATCAATCCCGCGCCGATCCCGGGCAGCACCGACCCCACTTTCGGCAGCGAATACGACCGCGCCCAGCGCGCTATCCAGGAGTTTGAGAAGGTTGCGGCCAAGTACGGCGACCCGTATCGAGCGGAAGCGCGTTATTTCATCGCCTCGAACCGTTTGCTTGTCGATCGCCCCAAGGGCTTGACGGAACTGAGCGAACTCTCGAACAGCAGTGTTCCGGAAGTCGCGTCGTTGTCGAAATTCGCGCTTGCCCAAGCGAAAGAGAGTGACGGCAAACTCGACGAGGCCGCGCAACTCTACAGCGACCTCGCCAAACAAAACAGCACCAGCGTCACTCCCGAGACTGCAAATCTGCGCCTCGCAAAGGTCTACAACAAGCAGGGCAAAAAGAAAGAAGCCGTTGACGTGCTCTTCAATCTCGTCGATGCGTCGCGAAAGGCAAAAGGCGAGAACAACCAACCGGCACCCGTTTCGGCTGCGGCCCGAGAGGCGGCCACCGAACTGCAAAAGCTAGATCCGGAACGTTACTCTCAGCTTCCGCCAGAGACCCCACCGTCGTTACTTGGTTAGGTCTGACAAATTGCGCGGAGGACTAACCCCGGTTTGGACAATCTAACGCATTCACTCGTCGGTCTCACGGTAGCCAAGGCGGGGTTGGAAAGATTGTCACCCGGTGCGTCGCTCGTCTGCGTTCTCGCGGCTAACGCCCCCGATGCGGACATCGTAGTTTTGGCCTTCGGAGATCGTTGGGACTTTCTCCAGCATCATCGCGGCATCACTCACGCAATCGTAGGTGTGGTCTTTCTGGCGTTGCTGTTGCCACTGATCTTTGCCGGCGTCGATCGCTTGTGGGCGCGGCTACGCAATCAGTCTCCCAAAACAAAGCTTCTTGGCTTACTGATCGCGTCGTTTATTGCCAGCGCCACGCATCCACTGCTCGATTGGACCAACAACTACGGTATTCGTTTTCTGTTGCCGTGGAATCCACGCTGGTTCTACGGCGATCTGGTTTTCATTGTCGATCCGTTTATTTGGGTCGTGCTTGGCGGCGCGGCGTTTCTGCTGGTTTCAAAAACGAAGACGTCAAAGTTCTTTTGGGCGGCAGTGGCGGCGATCATCACCTTTTTGATCCTTTTCAGCGGCCGCAGCGGCGACTTGCCGCACCAAACGTTGATCGCAGGTTTATGGATCGCGGCGCTGGTTGTGATTATTGGATTGTATGTGATTGGTGCGCGTGAGCGTTGGGGTTCGAAGATCGCGTTTGCGGCGATTGGCGTCGTGGTGGTTTATTGGGGCGCACTGGCGTTCTTTCATTCGCGTGCACTCGAACGCGGCCGTGACGAAGCCAACCGCATTGTCGGGCCGAATGGCGAAAGCGTTTCTCGGCTCGCCGCGATGCCGACGCTTGCCAATCCGCTGCGCTGGGACTTCGTTTTTGAGACCGATCGAGCGACCTACCGGTTTCCCGTCGTCTTGAACGGTCAAACACCTGCCGGTCGTGTGATTCGTTATCCAAAACCGTCCGGAAAATTGGCTGCCGCGCTCGAAGCCGCCGCACGAGACAAGCCGGCTCACGTGTTTCTCGGTTTTGCGAGATTTCCCGTTGCTCAGCTAGCCGACCCCGACTGCACGACGCAGACTCTCCTGCAATTGGCAGACTTGCGCTACACTGAACCCGGACGATCGCGCGGCACTTTCGCGGTCGAGTTACCGGTTGATTGCCCTGAGGGTTTCGTGGGGGGCAGATGAGTGAACCAAGAGAGTTAAATAGTCTGCCCGCCCTGGCAGGAGTTAAAGACGAACGCGAACGCGCACTCAAGCGCCCGCCGATAGCCAGCGTGCGCGTCTCGCCGGGTCCATATCTTGCCGTCGGGTGCGTCGTCACCTTTTTCGCCGCACTGTTGCTTCGCGCTCATTACGACACGCTCGCTGTATTGGCCGTCACCTTCACGTGGATGGCCATCCCTTTACTGGCGCTGACCGATCGCATCACCTTCGACGGTGTTTTGTTGCGGCGGCAAGGTCTGCTCGCTTCGGTTCTGCACCTGGTCTTCAGCTATCGAAAACAACTTGCGGTTGACGACTTCGAGACAATCGAAACGCAAGCCGTGCGCACGTTGCGACGCGGTGGCAGCGTTCGGTATCGCTATCGCACACAGATCAACGGCAAGGGAAAACAGTTTGTGATCGTCTCCGGAGGACGCGATCACCGGAAGATGGTGCGCGAACTGTTTCCGCTAATTCACGAGAACAAACTCGACGGACGTTCGCGCGACCTTCGCGACTACCTCAACGATCCGAGTTTTCTCGAACGCAAAGCGCAACTCTCGCAGTTGGCGTCGTCGGACATTCTCGACGTTGCAGACACGGATTTTAAATTGGGTGGCAAGGTGAAACGGGCGCGTGATACTGAACCGGTGGTCTCAACGCCGGAAGACATGGAACGTGCGCACGTGCTGCGCCGTCTTGGTAATGAGTTGCGAGTGTCGGGTCGTTTGCGTGAGGCAAGTGAAGCGTTCCGGCGCGCGTTGAATGTTCGTCCGCATGGTCCGTGGCTGATTTACGACTTCGCGCGGCTGTTACGATCGCAGGCGAGTGCGCAGGGAAATGCGCGACTGCTTTCGCGCGCGAGAGCAGCGCTGCGTTTGGCGAGTATTCGCGCGAAGAATGATCTGGTGCTGTTGCCGTTGATCGGCGAGAGTTTTCTCGAGTGTGGGGATGCGCGTCAGGCGCGGCTGGCATTGCAGAAGGTAGTGGAATTGGACAGTGGAAACTTCAAAGCGCGCATCGGGTTAGCGGACATCGCGCTTCGTGAAGGAAAACTCGCGCACGTGATTCATCACTACCACGAAGCTGCGCGCGTCAGTTCAGAACAATCCCTGGCGCGCTATGCGAGCGGCGAGGGTGAATACTACATGCAGCTAAACAACGACGACGATTATCTCGCGAGTGAGTTGCGTCGGATTAGTTGGTTGCAAACGGTGACGCGTATCCGGCGGATGGCCTTGCGAGTGACGAACTTCAGCGTGCTGCTGGCGTTGTTCGGTGGTCTACTCGATCCACTCGCCGCAAGCTTCGGCTGGTCGCTTGCTTCTTCGGCTTTGATTATCTGGCTACTAACAGTTGGAGCGACCAAAAAATTATTTGGCCGCTCCAAACCCAGATCTGTATAAATCCCTGTCTAACTTTTCTTACGTTTGGTCGTCGTCGGCTTCTTCACTGGCGCAGGCGTAGGTGCAGACACTGGCGCTGGAGTGATCGTTCTCGCCTGTTGCTCCGCTGCGGACGCAACCGCATACGCCTGTTGTTGCTGCGGCGCGGGATTCAACAGCGCATCCCAACGATAACGCCGCGTCTCTGCCGGTTCCGCCAATCGCTTGAACACCAGCTCCGTCACCGCATTCACGATCCAGTTGTGATAAAACTCGCCCACTGACGCGAGCTCCGCGTCCGGCGCCGGATTCATGAAATCGATCGCATACGGCACGCCGTCTTTGATCGCAAACTCAACCGTGTTGATGTCGTAACCGAGCGCCGTGCAAAGCGTGCGCACATCCTTCCGCACGCGATCTGCCAGCGCAGGCTCCAGGTAGTTCGGATTGTGAACGTACTGCTCACCCGAGAGATACGGCTTGCGCGGATCGTAAGCCATGATCATCACTTCTTCCTGACCGACGCAGTAGCACCTGACAAACTGATCGAAGTCGACCGCCTCCTGCAACGTCATGCAAAGCGTTCCGGACTTGTCGTACTCGGTCAGCAGCTCTTCGAGCGAATTGACTTTCGAAACGTTTTTCCAGCCGCCACCGTCGAACGGTTTCAAAAACGCGGGCAGGCCGATGTAATCAATGATGCCTTGCCAATCCATCGGAAACGCCAGGTTTCGCAAACTCTCGCTGACGATACCTTCGATGTAGTCCTTCTGCGGCAACAGGACCGTCTTCGGAATTGCCACGCCGAGCTTCTTGCCGAGCGAATAGTTGAAAAACTTGTCGTCAGCCGACCACCAGAACGGATTGTTGATGATTATCGTGCCTTCGAGCGCCATCCGCTTCAGCGTGGCTCGATAAAACGGCACTTCATGCGAAATGCGGTCGATGACCAGGTCGTACTTCGGCGGGTCGTCGTACCGAACGCCGTCGAGCTTGATGTACTCCGCGACGACGTCCCGGCCCTTTTCATTAATGCCATTGATGATTGCCTCGGGAAAGGTCTTTTCCCGGCCTACCAGAACTCCCACACGCTTCATTTGTGTTGCGTTATCCTTTCTGCAAAAACGAAGCAAAATACCTGCGGCGGTGTTGCTTGTCAAACGCCCCAATACACGGCTACAATTCCGCTCTCCCTAGTGTTTGCTTGGAATCCAAGGAGAAATGCTACTTTTGTTTCGCGCACCTTTGGCCCTCATACTGCTCTGCATGCTCTTAGTCGTAATGCCACTACTCGGGTTTAACCCGGCGGCGGCAGCTCCGCAAGACACGGCTAAACCACAGGAAACCAAACCACAGGAAGCTAAGCCGCAAGAGGCTAAACCGCAGGAAACCAAGCCGGTTGATGCGAAGAACGGCGACGTGAAGTTCACGGCCGAGCAGATCGTGGAGTCGGTGATCCTCGTTTACGGCACGCGACCGGCTCTCGAACACATCCGCCGGTATGGCGTCGAACGCGGTAAGATAACGCGCTTCAACACCGAAGGAAACCCTGAAGAAACCAATTACGAGCGCCGTTTTGTCAGAGGGGAAAATCTCGAGAAAGATAAGATTCGGCTCGACCAGAAGCTGCCGACGATGGAATATTCGTTGATTTTCGACGACGGCAAACTCTGGGGCCTGATCAACGGCGCGTCCTTCACACCACGCCAGGACGCCACTGCTGATTTCATCTCGCAACATCGCCACAGCATCGACTCGCTGCTGCGTTACAAAGAGTGTGGCGCGACGATTTCGCTCGTCGGCAGAGAACAGCAGAAGGGGCTGGACCTTTACGTGGTCGATCTCGCGGACAAAGAGCAGCGCAAAACGCGTTACTTCATCAGTGCCCGTTCGCTGCGCGTGCTTTGGTTGGACTATGAAGAAGGCACGCCGGGCGGGATTCCGATCAAGTACACGCGGAAGTTTCTTGATTATCGCGTAGTCCAGCAGACGCTGGTGCCGTACCGGATCGTCCTGACCGCGAACGGCCGTGAAAGTCAGGAAACGCGCGTCCTCACGATTACCTACGGCGTCAAAGTCAGCGACTCCATCTTCAAAAGCCCTGAAGCCTAGCTAAGCCATCACGGCCGCAGGTGTTTGCCATTGGTATTTAACTGTGGTCCCAGGGTTGCAATGCCAACCCTGTGCTGAACTCGCGAACGCCTTCGGCGTTGGACGCCTGCCACTGGTTTCGGCGTTTAACTACCTGGCACTGCTTTTCTTTGCGGAACCGGGACAGATCCGGGGCGTGTATGTCTTCGGTTGTCGA
>DATNJO010000709.1:0-5547 GCA_035603895.1 Pyrinomonadaceae bacterium | reverse complement strand
CGATCTGGCAAACGACGATGCGAAACACACGTGGATGATCTACGCTCTCGACAAACGAAACGGAAAGGTGCTTTGGTCAAACAAAGCTTACGAAGGTGTGCCGCGTGCGAAGCGACACGTCAAAGCGACCCAGGCTAACTCCACGCCCGTCACCGACGGCCGTTACGTAGTGGCACTTTTCGGGTCCGAAGGTCTTGCGTGTTACGACACAAACGGCAAGTTGGTATGGAAACAGGACCTCGGCGTGTTGAATCCCGGACTGTGGGACGACAAGAATTCCTCGTGGGGACACGCGAGCAGTCCCGTAATCTATCGCGACCTTGTGATCGTTCAGGCTGATGGCCATTCGCAGTCGTTCATCGCCGCGTTTAACTTGAAAGATGGTAAACAAGCATGGCGCATCGAACGCAACGAGATCACCTCATGGACCACGCCGGCAATTTATCAAGGCAAGAACCGCGTGGAACTAATCGCCAACGGCGGACGATACATTCGCGGTTACGATCCGCTGACCGGCAAAGAGCTGTGGCGCTTTTCGGATAACGAGACGCAAGTGAAGATGCAGGCGCCGCAGATCGCGGACGATCTCATTTACATCACTGGCGGTTATCCCGCAGGACGCGCGATGTATGTGTTTCGTCCCGGCGGCGTTGGCGATATTTCATTAAAGCCCGGTGAAGAGAAGAACGCGTTTCTGGCGTGGAGTTCCGCGAAAGGGAGTCCTTACACGCCGACGCCGATCGTCTACGGAGATCTGTTTTATGTGCTTGCCGATAACGGTGTGCTGAGTGCGTACGTTGCGAAAACCGGTGAGCTTGTCTATCAACAACGACTACCGAGTTCGTTTAGTGCATCGCCGATTGCAGCAGACGGAAAGTTGTTTTTGGCGAGTGAAGATGGCGATGTGTTTGTAGTGAAGGCCGGCAGGCAATATGAGTTGTTGTCGAGAAACGTGATGGGCCAACCGCTGATGGCGACGCCCGCGCTGTCAGAAGGAATGCTGATCGTGCGCGGACAGGACGCGATCTACGCGCTCGGCGAACGAAAGACCGCACGGAATTAAAGTTGTGGCTGCGCCTTAAAAGTCACCGGATTGCTTTTCTCTGTGCAACGGAGAAATCAGTTGCAACCGCTCTTTTGAGGCAAGGCTGATCGGCGTGGATCAGCAGAGCGTAAAAAGTAGGTGAACTCAGTTCGGGGTTGCTGTATTTTGATGAGGCATGAGCAACCAGCTCCGACGGCCGACAAAGATCATGTTGCTACGGCACGCTGAGAAGCCGGCCAAAGATGATGCTCCTTTTGGCGTCACTCGAAAAGGCGAACGCAGTAAAGAGTCACTCGAGGTTCGCGGCTGGCAACGAGCAGGTGCGCTGGCCAATCTCTTCGCTTCTGCAAATGGCCACTCTCAACATCCTGTTCTCGCGAAGCCGCAGTTTCTCTACGCGTCGAAACCACTGCTACACAAAGGCAGCCTGCGTCCGCTCGAAACAATCATGCCTTTAGGTGAGAAACTGGGAATCAAAATCAACGCTGATTATCAAAGGTCTCAGCTCGTGAGTATGGTCGAGGACGTGTTCTCGCATAAGGGAGTGGTCCTCATTTGCTGGCAACGCGAATACATCCCGGATATCGCGGCCATCATTCTTGGAAAAAATAATGTCGCGCCGTCGGACTGGCCGGAAGATCGTTTCGACATGATCTGGGTGTTTGATTTGCATGGCTCATCGTCGACTTACAGGTTTCGGCAAGTTCCACAGCAGTTATTGGCAGGTGATTCAATAATTCCTATCAAATAGCCACTACTGACAAAAACTCTCAACACTTCGCAAACTAATCGCCGGAACTTCACGAGCCTGGATTGCATCTGATCAACATGTATCGCTACATCATTTCAGTGTCGCTCGGTCTCGTGTTGCTGGCGGCGTCATGTCATGAGGCGCCACGCGTTGAATCACCTTCAGCGGACACTGCCTCTGCCGCGGAAGACGTCAAGAACGCGGATCAACTCTATGCCCAACGAGCAGATCTGGACCAACTGCGCCGGGGCATAGTTTCATTGCGACAAGCGCAAACCGTCGATCCCGCGAATTACGAGGCGGCGTGGAAACTAGCGAAGTTTAACTACTATCTCGCAACGCACACTGACGACACAAAAGAGCGTGACAACGCTTTTCGCGATGGCGTAACGGCTGGCAAAACGGCGGTCCAATTACAGAACGACAAACCTGACGGCCATTTCTGGCTGGGCGCCAACTACGGCGCCGCCGCGCAGCACTCCTCGATTGAAGGACTGGCAACCGTTGATGAGATCAAGGGTGAAATGGAAACGGTCTTGCGCCTCGACGAGGGATATCAGGATGGCAGCGCCTACATGGTGCTCGGCCTCTTCTATCTCAACGCGCCGGGGATCGTTGGTGGCGATCCGAAGAAAGCGGTGGAAGAGATGGAGAAGGGACTACGCTTCGGCGAACCAAACGCTTTTCTTCACCTGCACCTGGCCGAGGCGTACAAAGCGGTCGGCCGCAACGACGACGCCCGCCGCGAGCTTCAGAAGATTCTCTCCATGAAGCCCGATCCAAATTATTTGCCTGAGTACAAAGAAGCATCCACCGACGCGCAAAAGCTTCTTGACGAGATCGATCAACAGAAGGTTTAGAGATGTCTTGAATCACGGCCAGACTATCTTGAATTCGACGTGAACTATCTTGAACTCGGCAGATCACATTTAAGATCCGCGAGATCTTGTTTGCACTTTCAGAAATTGCAGATTGAATCGCGCCAGAACAATCTTGAATTTCACCGGTACATCTTGTTCAAGGAGCCCATTGACTTGCTCGAATTCAAGCAAACACCGGATGTACTGAGTGATGCGAAGCTGGAAACGCTGATTGAAATGGCGGCAGAATCCAAAGTCAACATTTGGCATCACTGGTCGCGCTTTACAGCATGTATGTGCAAGGCGCGGGTTATCGCCGCATGAGAACTCTACGGTGAATATGAAGCCGGTCGCCTGTATCGGCGGCGGTTGAAAAAGTAGATTTCGATTAAGAAGTCAACAGACGTCGAACTGGAAGGCCGGTTCGTTGGCGTTTGGTTTTAGTTGACTCAGTTAAAAATTAGATATAAGTCGTTGCTATTCAGGCGTATAATGGTTTGAAATTTGAATTGAACGGCATCGCTCCTTGTGTTAAAAGCGAACTGTGATTCAGGCCGACTTTGAAGCTCTACTTGACGATCCCACCAAAGTTATCGAGGGCGATATTCGGTGGGTTGACGATGAAGACCATTCCCCCTCTGTAGAGTTTCGGGCAGAGGTGAACTCAGAAGCGGGACATCCCATCTTTATCCGCGGAAGCTATAACGCCTTAGCCCATACGCTCAGTTTTGCGTTAATTCATCGCGGCAGCGGAAGGATTTATGCGCTAGATATGGGGAAAGATCATCATAACCCTGATTGTCACAACGTCGGGGAACTTCATAAGCACAGATGGAGAGAACCCGTCCGGGACAAGGAGGCTTACGTGCCCGGAGACGTCAACGCTCCGGTTAATGATCCGTTACTGGTGTGGCAGCAATTCTGTTTAGAAGCAAGCATCCAACACAACGGGATCATGCATCAACCACCTAACATTCAAATTCCGATGCTATGAACGTTGCGCCCTGCGAAATTATTAATCAAAGTCTAGGAGAGTTATTTTCCTGCGCCATAGTGAACGGATACACCCGTGTCCGCACTCCATTTCTTTATCCTGACGGCGACGTGATCGATCTTTTCGTCCAAGAACAGCATGGCGTTTTTACGGTAACAGATTTAGGTGAGACTCTGCGTTGGCTCAAAATGCAAAGCCTTTCCGGTAAACGGTCTCCGCGCCAACAGAAACTTATAGAAGATGTGATTCTTAATCACGGTCTTGAACTATTCAGAGGAATGCTTGTTGCGCGAGCTAAAACAACAGACGAACTATCTACCGTTATTCTTAGAGTCGCACAAGGTGCTTTAAGAGTCGCTGATATCTGGTTCACCATGCGAACGCGAGCCGTTGAATCAGTGACGGATGAGGTAGAACAGTTCTTGACTGATAAACTGGTGCCGTTCGAAAGAAGTCCACAATTCCTAGGGAGATCGGGCCGCGCATGGCGGCCAGATTTTCATACCCGCACTCCTAATCGAAGCGCTTTAATATACGTGTTAAGTACGGGTAGTCGAGCAGCGGCCCGTTCTGTCTCAGAACACGTTCTCGCCGCATGTTACGATTTGAGTAATCTTCGGGTAGGACCAGAAGCACTAAGATTCGTTTCATTGTTTGACGACACAATGGACGTCTGGAGTGAACAAGACTTCAACCTACTAAGAGATCTGTCCATCGTAACATGGTGGTCTAGGCCCGACGCGTTTTATCAAACCATTGCGGCTTAAAACGTAAGCAAATCCCTCCATGTCCAAACGTGCTGAGTGTGATGCCGCTTTCCATTGCGGGAAGTGCAAAGGCACTCTCTAACGGGATGCGCTGGCCGCATCTCGTAGGGCCTGACGTATCCAACTAGAGAGTGTTTTGTGTTCGCTGGCATCCGCAGCCTTCGTGAATAACTTCAACTCTTCAGCATTCAAACGTACCGGCACGATCTTGCCTTTTGCTTCACCCTTTGGCAGCTTTGGTCTCCCGAGTTTTTTAGTGGCCCTTTTGCTGTTCACGATAGTCCCTCACGATTGCTTAATTTGGGAAGAATGTTTGCATGCGTAAATGTATTACATTTAATCCTGGCTGTCAACACTTTTCGTATTACAATTTGTATTATGAGAATCCTTATTCTTCTTCTCTTAATGGCTGCCTATAGTCATGGCGGCACTGCCGTAGCCCAAACCGAGCGCCAACGTCAAGTGGCGGTATCCCCAACCTCTACTCCAAGCGTCCAGCCGACTATTGAAGTAAGAGAAACCCAAATAGACGGGAATCAGGCTGATCGCGGCCAAAGCATAACCATAGTAGACGAGCGCTCTCCGTGGCCTAGTCGGATTGCGAACATTATTAGCGCGATTCTTGTGCTTTTTGTTCTTTATCAGGCCTACATAAACAGAGGGATGCTCAAATCGATGGAAACCAACGAAGGGCTGCTCGAATCGCAATGTAAGGCTTTGGGCGAATTGGCTGAGGCGACGAACAAACAGTTTACTGCGATGGAAAACCAGTTGACTGAAATGGGCAATCAAACAGCCGTTGCAAAGGCTCAGGGAGCTGTCTTGGAAGGCCAATTGATCGCTATGCAAGAAGCTGCCGACATGGCAAAGGGGCAGCTTGTAGCTTTGCAGCACCAAGAACAGGCACAGTTTTCCAATTTGGATGAGACGCGAAAGATCGTTGGACAAAACGCGGATGTGGTGAAAGCCATGCAAGGACAATTGGCTGCGATGGAACAACAGACAGAATATGCTCAACGCGCATATCTCAGTGTACCCATTGCCAACCTGGGTATGGCGCAAGAAATAACGGGCGGCAATCAATGTTTCATTTTCGTCTTGCATATTAGGAACAGTGGAAACACGCCTGC
>DATNJO010000708.1:0-3822 GCA_035603895.1 Pyrinomonadaceae bacterium | reverse complement strand
GCCTCTCAGGTCCGTCATGTCCGCTGGGCCAATTGATGCCTTATTGTCAGCAATTGAATTGTTACTGACTGCCTCTCGCCTGGCCACTTCATCCAGATTCGAAGACAGGAAAGCAGCACGACAGGCATGTCGCTGAATTTTGCCACTGGAGGTTTTCGGAATGCTGCCGGGCTTGAGCAAAACCACACTACTCAGTAGTAGCTCATGCTCTTCGTTTACCGCTTGCTGGATCGCGCCGATGATTTCATCAGCGTTCGATAGATGGCGATTGTTCACTTCCTGAGCCACTACCAAACGCTCTTCACCCCCAACTTCAATGCAAAAGGCGGCGCCACTGTTAGCGCGTAGAGCGGGATGGCTGTTTTCTACGGTGCGTTCAATATCCTGTGGATAATGATTCACGCCACGAATGATGATCATGTCCTTGAGCCGGCCCGTGATGTAGAGCTCGCCGTCAGACACAAAACCTAAATCGCCTGTCCGCAGAAATGGCCCTTCGGCTGTGTCAGCAAGGTATGCATTGAAAGTATGGGCTGTCTCTTCGGATCGATTCCAGTAACCTTGCGCTACGCTTGGACCAGTAACCCAGATTTCGCCAACGCGGCCGGCACTGCATTGAACCCTGGTTTCGGGGTTAACTATTTTTACTTGCTGGTCGATCGAAGCAGCACCGCAACTAACCAACAGTTTCGCTTCATCGTCCGCTCTCTCCGCCTCGATCACGTTGTTATCTTGCAGCGATCGCTTAGCAACACACTTCACTACCGCGTTACCTGCCTGCCGCTTGCCGGCGACTAGCAGAGTCGCTTCTGCCAGGCCGTAACAAGGAAAGAAAGCTTCGCGTTGAAAACCACAGATAGCGAACTCGCTCGCGAACTGTTCCAGTGTCTCTGCGTTGATCGGCTCGGCTCCGTTGAACGCCGTGGTCCAACTACTCAAATCCAGAGTGGCCTTGTCCTCAGCGCCGATCGTGCGGGCACATAAGTCGTAGGCGAAATTCGGTCCGCCGCTGGTCGTCGCCTTGTAGCGCGAAATCGCTTCGAGCCATCGCAGAGGCCGTTGGAGAAATGAGGCAGGCGAGAACAGGATGCTGCGCGCGCTTGTGTACAGAGGTTGGAGAATGTTGCCGATCAATCCCATGTCGTGATAGAGCGGCAGCCAACCAACGATGATCGAGTTACGATCCTGTCTGAAACACTGGCTAATGATCGCTTCGTTGTGCAGGAGATTAGAGTGCGTGATGCACGTTCCTTTTGGCGTTGAGGTTGAGCCGGAGGTGTATTGAAGGAAAGCCAGCGTATTGCCGGTCACCTCCGGCATGCGCCATTCATCCTCGAGGTTCTCTGCGAGCTCGTCTGTAACCAGCAACCGCAGTTTCATCACTTCATCATTCGAAGACAACAAGGATGGAAGCCTCGAGCTGACTTGCGAAGTGAGAAGCGCTGCTGAGGCCTGCGAGTCTGCCAGTACTGAGAGGAAACGCTGTGCATTACGGTTTCGCCGCGGAGGATAAAGCGGTACGGCGATCGTTTGCGAATACAGACACCCAAAAAAGGCGGCAATATATTCGAGCCCCGGTGGATAAAGCAAAAGCACTCGCTCGCCAGGCTTGCAGGATAATTGCAGCGACGCAGCGACCCGACGCGCACGACGATCCAGTTCAGCGTAGGAAACGCTATCCGTCTCAGCGCCTGTGTCGTCGAGAAATGTGAAGGCGGTTCGATCCGGTTCTTCTGCCGCCCTTTGCCGTAGCAGTTCAAGCAAGGTTGATGGCGTGTTACTCATAGTACTTGTCCTGTGGTAGTGGTTGTTGGAATCAAACTGACCACGATCCAAAGCTGTTGAAAGTTAGGCTTTGATTTAATGAGGGGGGACTGTGAGCGAGTTTTAGCTCGGTCGACCTTCGAACTGGAGAATCTCTTTGCAGAAGGTCGTCCAGCTACGTGCCGGGCAGTCGAAAACGACTCCCTCCGCCATAAAGATTCCGCTGGTCACGGTGAAGTCCTCCTGAAGAAAGAGAATGTCACTGTCCTGCAATTCCCTTTCGTTCTCTTCGCCGTTCACGAGCTCCTTCTTCTTGAGAAAGCGGACATGCTCATTCCAGCCGTCAAACTCGCGCAGCCGGCTGAGAGGATACGCTTTACAATACTTGCTCATCACGCGCATGATTTTCGACCTCCTCAAGAGTACGAGGCAGGCGGATTAATCGAAGGTAACCCGCGTCTCCTCCGCCACCCGGCGCAAGTCTTCCACTACGACAGGCAGCAATGGGATGCCCTCTTGTTTGCGTCTCGTCTCGGCTGCACGTTCAGGGTCGCCGGGGATGAGAGGACCAGGCGTGCCGGGCGCTGGTTTAGTCGCACGCAGCACACGAATCCACTCATCGATCTGCGTCTTGAAGTCGTCAGGTTCAATAAAGCCGTCGATGCGAAAGGCGCCGAAGAGATGACCGATACCTTTGCCGACCCTTCGACCGTTAGTCGGTAAGTTATAGGGGAAAGGAGGAACGAATGGTCCCCAGTTTGCGCCGCTGAGTACGCCGCAAAGAATGTCTATCATCGCCGTCAGGCAATAACCTTTGTGCGCGCCGCGTTCTCGATCGTGACCAAGCGGCAACAGCGCGCCACCGTTGAGCATCTCTTGCGGCTGCTGCGTTTCACGGCCATTCGAATCAATTGCGAGCCCACTCGGAATCGTGGTCGAGCGCCGCAGTGCGTTCTCGATCTTGCCGAAGGCCGTTGCGCTCGTCGCCATGTCGATCACGATCGGCGGTTCTTCTTTGCCCGGAAAAGCGATGGCGAGAGGATTTGTGCCAAGCATCTTTTCGGCTCCCCACAACGGAGCTGTTTGTGGAGTCGTGTTGGTCATGGCCCAACCGATCAAGTCACGCTCGAGCGCTTTGAAAGGGTAGTAGCCGGCAATACCGAAGTGGGTTGAGTTGCACACGCTCACCCAGCCCGTTCCCGTAGCCAACGCTTTCTCCATTGCGAGTTCATTGGCCGCCGGACCGATCACGAGTCCGAGTCCGTTGTCACCATCCAGCGTCGCAGTGCTCGGTAGTTGTCTGACGATTTTGATATTAGGACGCGGGTTCGTGTGTCCACGACGGAGCATTTCGTAGTAACTGCGCAATCGTGCCACGCCGTGCGAATCGATGCCCCAGAGATCTGCGACTAGCAACACATCCGCTGCCTGCCGTGCCGCAGCTTTCGGCATGTCGCAGTGCAAGAAGACGCGCGTTGCGAATTCCCGCAAACGCTCGGCCGGATATGTGAGCACCTGTTCTTGAGTTACAGATAACATTTCGGCTACCTAATCATCTGCGAGCCACGAGGAGTCGGGTAGAAATGATTCGATGACTGTTCCCTCTTGTTGTTCGCGTCCCTGTTTCACCACCAACTGGGCCACAGCCATGTCGAGCACACCCAAACCGAACGGGCTGAACACGGCAATACTTTTCGAGTCTCGTCTCGCCGGCCTTCTTCCGCTCGTAATGTCGGCCAACGTACATCTGATGAAATCACGGTTGCCCGACAACTGCTCCGCAAGGTGTACTGAGGTAGCGGCGCGACAAACATGATCCACGTCGTCAACGATGTTGTCGCATTCAAGAATCACTTCGGGCGCAAGGTCGCGCAAAGAAGTATGCAAAATCGTACTGCCGGGCAGGCATTCTGAGAGGTCGGCGATCGAAGGAGTGAGGGCCGTGGTCGCGATCGCGGTGAGCTTGCATTGACGCAACACAGACCGCACATCTTCCGCTACTGTCGCGTCAACCTTTTCCCACGAACCGCGCAATTTACTAGTGAACTGTCTTGCTCG
>DATNJO010000707.1:0-10274 GCA_035603895.1 Pyrinomonadaceae bacterium | reverse complement strand
GCTGCCAATGTAATGTTTTGCCCACATCTTCATAGAACGTGGGTATGTCGCACTCGCCTGCACCCGACGTCATACAAACTCAGCCGCCCTTACCGAACCAGCAATTCTCGTCGTGGCTGCGCGGACAAACCGCACTCTTCGTCAGTCAAATCGTAGCGATCCTGGGCTTTGTTTTGTTTCTTGGCGAAGAGGTCTACTACGTTTCGCACCTCAAGGAACAACGAGAGCTTTTAGAGCCGCTGACGATCCTGGTTCTGGTGGACTACGCTCACGTAATCTTCATAACGCTTTTTATTCTCGTTCTCATTCAAGTTCTTGATGATAACGACCGCGGCTCATATAGAGTGCGACTCGTTTATGAACGAGTGTTTGGGAGGCATGGGGGCGACTTCGAAGGTGAACTAAAAAGAAGCCAGGACCAGTTGAGAATGTTCAAGCGCCGGTTCTTGTGGTTCTGGATCGGAATGCTGTTTCTATATGTCTTCTTTGCGTGTCAGCACAGCTATAAGTTGGCGACTGCTGTGCCCACGGGCCACTTTACCGAAGTCGAGACTCACTCCGAACCAATAAGTAACAGTCATGGTGAACAAGAGAAAAAAGGCTTAGCGGGCGCCGGTTTCAACCTTATTCATGTCGCCGGTCTTCCAGTCTCTAAAGATCACGTTCTCGAATCAATAGACGTTGTCAAGAAGCTCGCCTTTCCGTTCGTAGTCTTCGTCTTTAATAACATCACACTGCTATTTGTCTATTGGTGTTTTCTCGTAATGGACATCCCTTCCCACGAGATGGCGCGAAGGTATTACAAGCAGAGGAATTGGTCCGGAGGCGTCATCGTTATCCTTTCGCTGCTATTCCCCACGCTTGCGCTATTCAATCTGGGGGTGTTCACAGAAAAAGAATGGGAAGCTTATGTTGCTATATTCGATGCACTCAGCGGAGTAATCAATGCAATCGTGCTGGCGCTATTGATCGCCAGACTCGACAGCAAGTTAATCGGTCTACGTTCGTGGTTAATATCTATCTTGTATTCCTATGCGGCAGTGCAGCCTTTGTTCATGGTCTTCGAACTGGGTGATTCCAAAGTTCTAGAGAGAATCACGACGTCTGTGTTGATCTTCGTCTTCATCTCCAAGATATACTTTTTTCTGATCATTATTTATGCACTGCAAACCGGGAAAATGTTGAACTATCTCTTCTGTTTCCCCATTCTTCGCGATCGCGCTAAAGACGCCAGGACCAGGATCACACCCTTCGTTTTCACAACCCGTGCGATTGGAAATCATCGTGTGGCCAATGTGGAGGTGCGCGAAGGTCGCGGCAGCCGTTTTCTTGCGCGCTGCGATCAATGCGTAGCGAGAGTCGTTGGTACGCGTCGCCTTGCGCAAGCGCGCAGGGCGGTGTCCCGTTGGTTGAGAAGTGATTGGCCGCTAAAGATAAGCAAGTGGCTTGGCGTTATCGCGATCTCTTACCTCTTTATCTCCTTGTTGGGCTCGGTGTTTTATTTACACACCACGAACGCTCATGCCAATGAACCAAGCCGCTTTAATGTGGTCATTGATTACGTCCAACTCTTCGTTGTTCTACTGATGATCCTGGCACTCTACCTCGTGCGCAAAGAAAACCGTTACGGTGTTCATCGGGCGATAACCACGGGCCAGCGCACGTTCCGGGTGAATGTGAAGGACAGATATCCACCGAAGGAAGGTAAGAAGCAGTTAACGAAATTCAAAGAGTATTTTTTGTACTTTTGGTGCACCTTATTTCTCTTGTACATCGCTTTGTTACTGGACCACAACGAGATCTCCTTGTTCGCTGGTAAACCAGGCTCTATCGGCTTCATGCGGAATACTTTGTTCTTTCCCTTTGTAGTGTTCTTATTAGGCACTCTGGACCTGCTCTTCATCTTCTGGTGTTTCGTTGTTTTGCAATCGCCTGCCTTTGACAAAGAAGGGGGCGTTAGACAGAGGCTGCCGATAAATTACTCCGCTTTCGGAGTCGCTCTGGTGATTGCAGCTTTCCCGCTTTTGCTTTTCATGATCGGTGGACCAGTACTTACCGAAGGTAATCTGAGGGAGTATGCGACTGTATTTCACGGTTTGAGCGGCACGCTTAGCGCTATCGTTCTGGCTCTGCTAATTGCGCGGATGGATAGCAAGCTGTTTCATCTACCCAACTGGTCCATCGGATTGCTGTTTACATACGCGTCAATACAACCGTTATTTGTGGCGTTTGCGCTGAACGAAAAGGTTCTGGAAATGGTTCAGACATCCGTCTTGACTGCGGCGCTTGGTTTTAAGATCTGTTTCTTCTTGATCATTGCCCATAGTCTGCAAAGCGGGCGAGCGCTTAATTACATTACGTGCTTTCCTTTCCTTCGAGATCGCGTCGATTCGATTTTCGAGAACCAGTTCGAGGTTCGGCTCACGCGAACCCATTCTCATTCGTTCACTATATCGATCTTCAAGAAAAATGCTTTGTACTACTCGTTCGAGAAAAAGCTTGAGACGAGAAACGAATGCGATCGCTTTGTTCGTTATCTTCGCAAGCGAATGCAGGACAGAGAGGCTTACACCCCTTCGTTAAATGGAAGGCCAGGAAACTCCCGATCGCATGAGGAATTGGGAGTATACTGGGTCGAATTGAGATCCGATAAAGGCGACTTACTCGGTGAGAGCATTCCGTTCAGATCGGAAAAGGAAGCTCATGACCTGATTGGTGAGTCGATAGAAAAGATTCCGTATTGCAAATATAATCGCGCTTAATCCCAGTTAATATCCACTGTGCATCATGTAGCAGCAGTAATCCTCGCCGCCGGCCGGTCAAACCGGATGGGCGCGTTCAAGCCGCTGCTTCCGTTCGGCAAGCAAACCGTTATCGAATCTTGCATCGACTACCTGCGCAAGGGTGGCGTCGAAACCGTTGTCGTAGTGTTGGGCCATCGAGCGGAAGAACTCCGGCATCGGCTCGCCCATTTGCCTGTCACATTTGCTTTAAATCCCAATCCAGATAGCGAGATGAGTGCGTCGATCGCCGCCGGTCTCAGTGAGGTTCCGCAAACAACCAGGTCGTTGTTAATTGCACTAGCCGACCACCCCGCTGTGCCTTCGACAGTAGTCTCCACGCTCATCTCCGAATGGCAAAACGGCGCTTCGTTGGTGATTCCGACGTGGCACAATCGCGGCGGGCATCCGGTTTTGCTTGACCTCCGCTACCGCGCCGAGTTGCAGAATCTCGACCCCAAACGCGGCCTGCGCGCGCTTTTTGACGTCCATCAGAACGAGGTGAAACGCGTTGCCGTTGACTCGCCTTTCGTTGCCCGCGACATGGATACGTGGGATGATTACTCCGCTCTACACCAGGAAGTCTTTGGCGAACCACCACCTGAGCGCCCCGGCGACTAGACCAACTAAAGCCCCGGCGGACTCATCTAAAGCACGAGTCCGAACGCCTTTGCGGCGCTTTGGAAAAGGAGAAAAAATGGTTCTGAATATGCGAAAAACGATCGTGGCGGGATTAATGGCAGTGCTCGCGAGTTGCGCAGTTTTTGCACAAGGACGCGGCGCCAGTGGTCCAGTGGAGTTCTCGCTAAGATCGATCGACGGCCAAACGGTCACTTCCAACAGCCTGCATGGTGAAGTCGTAGTGCTGGCGTTTGGTGCTTCGTGGTTGCCGTTATCAAGAACGCAGCTTCAGGGCGTGCGAAAGCTTGCTGACGAATACTCGAACCGCGGCGTGGTGGTCTATTGGGTCAGCACCGAGTCAGACGATTCGAAGTCGAAGAACTTTGCCAGCGACGAACAACTCCGCAACTTCGCGCAGAAGTATGGATTGAAAGTCACCGTGCTGCGCGATCCCGACGGAGCGGTGTCGAAGAGATTTGGTATCGATCAGTTGCCCTCGATCGTGATTCTCGACAAGGAAGGAAACATCTCCGGGGACCCGATCGGTGGACTCGATCCGCAAGGCAATCTGGCCGCACAACTCGCTCCGCGCCTTGATAAGTTGCTCTGAGCCCCTCCGAGCAATTAACCTCTCCTCATGCCTTTCACGTTAATCAATCCCGAATCACTCGGAAAGCCGAGCGGCTACTCGCATGGCCTGCTTGCGGACGCGAGCGGCAAGCTCTTGTTCATCTCCGGACAGATCGCCTGGAACGAAAAACAGCAGATCGTGAGCAGTGATTTTGTCGAGCAGTTTGATCGTGCACTCGCGAATGTTAAGACTGTAGTTCAGGAAGCTAACGGCACTCCGGAACACATTGTTCGACTGATTGTCTACGTGACGAACAAAAGTGAGTATCGCGCACGGACGCGCGAAGTAGGCGAGCGCTATCGCAAGCACATGGGCAAACATTTTCCCGCGATGGTCCTGGTGGAGGTCGCGGGCCTTTTGGACGATCAGGCGCAAGTTGAAATCGAAGGGATGGCGTTGATACCTGCATGAAGCAACCAACGTCGTTTCTGTACGAACAGGACGGGCAAGGCATCGCAACGATCACATTGAACCGTCCAGATCGTTTGAACGCGCTGACGTTTGAAGTCTATCGCGAGTTGACTGACGCGTTCGCCGCGTTGCGCGAAGAACGAAGCGTTCGCGTAGTTGTTATCACGGGTGCGGGCCGTGCGTTCTGTTCTGGCGGTGACGTGCGCGATATCATCGGCGAACTTTTCAGCCGCGACATGGAAGGCTTGCTCGAGTTCACGCGTATGACGTGCGAACTTATTCGCAACATTCGCGCGTTGCCGAAGCCGGTGATTGCGAGTCTCAACGGAACCACTGCGGGCGCGGGAGCATGTATCGCACTCGCATCCGATCTGCGCATTGCCAGCGAAGATGCGCGCATCGCGTTCCTGTTTGTTAAAGTCGGACTGGCGGGCACAGACATGGGCGCGTCGCATTTGCTGCCGCGCATTGTTGGTCTATCAAAAGCAACGGAGCTTCTTTACACTGGCGACTTCATCACCGCCGCTGAAGCAGAACGCATCGGGTTCTATAATCGCGTCGTGGCAGCGGAGCAATTACAAGCCGCAACGCGAGAATTTGCCGAACGCCTCGCGCGCGGGCCGGGTTTCGCTCTCGGCAAAACGAAAGAGATGCTCAACCGCGAGCTGCACATGGATTTTGAGTCCGCGCTCGAGAGTGAAGCGCAGGCGCAGGCGATCTGCATGCAGCATCCTGATTATCGTGAAGCTTACGAAGCGTTTGTCGCAAAACGCGAACCGAAATTTAAATGATCGAACTTCCGTTTTTTACTCCCGAGCATCGCAACCTCGCGCAAGTAGTGAACAACTTCGTGAGTCGCGAGATCGAGCCGCATGCCGGTGCTGAAGATGACGTCGAGGAACGGGCGCGCCATTTTGTAAAGCTGCTCGCCGGTGCGGGATTACTGAACTACGCCGTCGCGGTGTCGAAACTCGACACGCGCGCGCTCTGTTTGATTCGTGAAGCGCTGTCCTACTCGTCTTCGCTCGCGGATCTCGCGTTTGTCATGCAGGGACTCGGCACGTATGCGATCTCGCAAGCAGCGCCGGACCATGTGCGTGAGTTCTGGCTCGCGCGTGCGCTTCAGGGGAAAGCGATTGCCGCGTTTGCTTTGACTGAACCGGAAGCGGGATCGGATGTCGCTGCGATTAAAACGACGGCGCGTCGTGACGGTGAGACTTACGTCATCAACGGCCGCAAAAGGTTTATCTCAAACGCTGGCATTGCTGACTTCTACACTGTCTTTGTTCGCACTGGGGCGCGCGATGATGGCCGTCCGATGCTCTCGGCTTTCGTGGTCGGGTCGAAGATGCAGGGCTTTGATGTGGTCGAACGCACCGAATTGATCTCGCCGCATCCGATTGGCGAGATTGCTTTCAACGAGTGTCGCGTGCCCGCCGAAGACATGGTTGGCAACGAAGGCGACGGATTTCGTTTGGCGATGGAAACGCTCGACACGTTTCGCGCGAGTGTTGGCGCGGCAGCTTGTGGCATGGCACGGCGCGCGCTCGACGAATCCGTTCGTTATGCCTCGACGCGCAAACAGTTCGGCCGCTTGCTGTGCGAACATCAACTGGTCCAGGAAAAACTCGCTGACATGGCAACGGAGCTCGACGCCGCGCGCTTGCTTGTTTATCGCGCCGCCTACGCGCGCGACACCTCGGAAACGCGCGTCACACGCGAAGCCAGTGAAGCAAAACTCTTTGCCACCGAAGCGGCCGGCAGAATCATCGACAGCGCGGTCCAGATTCATGGCGGCGCCGGCCTCGTGCGCGGAAGCGTTGTCGAGCGACTCTATCGCGACGTACGCGCCCTGCGCATCTACGAAGGCACCTCTGAAATACAGAAGCTCGTCATCGCCGGCCAACTGCTGCGCGAGAACCGTTGACAGGATTCACAGAATTCACAGGATGAACATCGACATCATAGGTGGTGGGCCGGCGGGGTTGTATTTTGCGATCCTGATGAAGAAGGCGGAGCCGGCGCATCGGATTCGGATTTATGAGCGCAATGGGCCGGATGATACGTTCGGGTGGGGGGTCGTGTTTTCGGGAAAGACGCTCGCGAATCTGAGGGAGGCTGACGAGGAGTCACATGCGGAGATAACGAAGCAGTTTGAGGCATGGGATAACGTTGATGTGGTCCTTCACGACCAAAAGATTTCGATTCATGGAAACAGTTTTTCAGGAATCGCGCGGCTGCAGTTGCTTAAGATTTTGCAACGTCGCACCGAACAGTTGGGAGTCGAGATCAGTTTTCACAAGGAAGTTCACGACGTAGAGGCGCTCAGGAAATCGTGCGATTTGTTAGTGGCCGCTGATGGTGTGAACAGCACGGTTCGTTTGCAGTACCTCGAACAGCTCAAACCACAACTCGACCTGCGCGCGCACCGTTATATCTGGTACGGCACGAATCAACTATTTCACGGTTTGACGCTCACGTTTCGCCAGAACTCCGCCGGCACGTTTGCCGCGCATTCCTACAAGTTCAACAAACAGACGAGCACGTTTATTGTCGAATGCGATCCTGAAACGTGGAAGAAAGCCAGCTTCGATCGAATGACCGATGACGAAACCCGCGCTTATTTAGGACAAGTATTTGCCACGGACTTACACGGACATTCACTGCTGTCAAACAACTCGAAGTGGATCCAGTTTCTGCTCGTGAAAAACGTGAACTGGTTTTTCGAGAATCTCGTGCTGCTCGGCGACGCACTCCACACCGCTCACTTTTCAATCGGTTCGGGAACGAAGCTCGCAATGGAAGATGCGATCGCTCTGGCTGAGTCGTTTCAACAAACGAGCGGCGTACGAGAGGCACTGGCGCATTTTGCGGAAACACGCAAACCGGTGATCGAGGAATATCAGTCGGCTGCTTTCGAAAGCATGTTGTGGTTTGAGCAAGTGCGAAACTACATGCACCTGAGCCCGATGGATTTGGCGTTCAGTGTGATGACACGCAGCGGCAGAGTTACATACGAAGACTTGAAAAAGCGGGCGCCAGAGTTCATTCAGGCTTACGAAACAGCAACAGGTCACTGACGCCACGCCGGCGGCTCCAATCGCCTTCGTCCATCATCAACCGTCGCAATTCCTGGTTCGTCGAGGTCAACACGATCCCACAGTTTGCACGTCACCGGCCGGTGCGCCTGATCGAGCGCTTCGCAGTAATTCGTATAAGTGCAACGCCGAACTTCCTCACCACGCCCGAGCAGAACTTTCACAAACCAATCCGGATCGGCCAACGCCTGCCGCGCCATTCCAACAATATCCGCCTGGTCAAAGCGCAAAATCTCTTCCGCCTGTGCGAAAGTCGAAATGCCGCCCGCAGCAACGACCGGCACGTGAAACCCCGCTTCATTCACCGCGCGCTTTATCGAAGCAACTAGCGGAACGCTTCGTCCAAATGGACCAACCTCGTCTGACAACACAGTCGGCATGCACTCGTAACCGCTTTGGCCAGTGTACGGATAAACCGCTTGGCCCACCTTCGGTCGTTGCGCGTCTTCAAACTTTCCGCCTTTCGACAAAGACAAGAAATCAAAACCAGCACGCGCAAATTCTTTCGCGTAGTAGATCGCGTCTTCGACACGACTGCCACCTTCAATCACTTCATCAGCAAGAAAACGCACGCCGACGACGTAATCATCACCAACACGTTCCCGCACGGCGCGAAAAACCTCAAGCGGCAATCGAACGCGATTCTTAGGCGAACCGCCATAACCATCGTCACGATTGTTCTGCCGGCTCAAAAAACCAGCCATTGTGTAAGCGTGCGCGTAGTGAAGCTCGACACCATCAAATCCCGCCTCACGCGCGCGATTCGCTGCGGCAGCAAAGATCGTAGGTAGTTCCTGCGGCAGTCGCTTGATGTGTTCGAGGTGCGTATCCGTAACGCTCTCACGATAACCAAAATTAAGTGCTTCAAACTCTCTCGGACTGAGGATCTTCCCCAAAATTTCCTCTTCCGCTGACTCCAAAAAACTACGGATCTCCGCTTCATCAGCGGTCAACCAGTTGCTCTGACTAGTAGCTTCCGCCAACGCCTCGCGATGATGTTGGCCAGGCTGCAAAAACCGTTGAAAGTACTTCGCCTTCTCCGGCCGCCGCTTCACCGAGAGAAAATCAATGATCTGAATGAACAGCAACGTCTCACCGCGGCTCGCTTCCTTCACGACCTCTACGAGCTTCCGCAACCCCGGCACAAACCGGTCATCGCCGATGCGCAGTAATGGACCACTCGGAATATCGCGCACGCCCGTCGCCTCGACCACCAACACGCCCGGACGCCCTTCAGCGAACCTGCCATACCAATCGAGGTTTTGCTGCGTGACAAACCCGTCCTCGGTCGCACGCCACGGCACCATCGCGGGCACCCACGTACGACTCCGCGCCTCCAACCGCCCGATCGCAATCGGACTAAAGAGTTTGGAGCGAGCCGCTGCTTCGGCCGTAGGCCAGCGAGTTTCTTCTATGTTGTGTCTGATTGGCCGCGCGAACTTCCACATCTTAGCCACAGATTACACGATTCTGGTACATTTACCTCAGTAAGTACCCGGGTTCGGTTTTGAGTTCAGCCTTTAGGCTGCTGCTTTACGGGGCAAGCTAAAGCTTGAACTCAAAACCAGGGCGAACAAACGTAACCCCGTAGTCTCAGGAGGTTTTGATTGTCAGACGAGTTACTGAAGTGGCGCAGCGAGTTTCCGATTCTCGATAAAACTGTTTACCTGATCTCGCACAGTCTCGGTGCGATGCCGCGAGCGACCTACGACCGGCTGCACGAGTACGCCGACCGGTGGGCATCGCGCGGCGTGCGCGCGTGGGCGGAAGGCTGGTGGGACATGCCGGTCACGGTCGGCGATGAAGTCGCGCGCATCATCGGCGCTGACCCGGGCACCGTCGTGATGCACCAGAACGTTTCGATTTGTCAGTCGCTGGTGTTGTCGTGTCTCGAACCGACGCCGCAACGAAACAAGATCGTCTACTCGGAACTCAACTTCCCTTCCGTGATGTACGTCTACGAGGCGCACGCTCGCGACGGCAAACTACGCATCGAAACGTTGAAGTCGGACGACGGCATGACGGTCCCACTCGAACGCTTTCTCGCGGCGATCGACGAATCGACGTTGCTCGTGCCGTTCTCGCACGTTCTCTTCAAGAGTGCGTTTTTGCAGGACGCGAAGGCGATCATCAAACGCGCGCATGAAGTCGGCGCGATGGTCGTGCTGGACACGTATCAATCGGCGGGCACTGTTCCGTTCAGCGTAAAGGAGCTTGATGCAGACTTTGCGACTGGTGGATCGGTGAAATGGTTGTGCGGTGGACCAGGCGCCGGCTACCTCTACGTGCGTCCCGATCTGCAAACGACACTGGAGCCCAAAACAACTGGCTGGATGGCCCACGAGGAGCCGTTTGCTTTCGACACTGCGCATCGCTACGCACCAAACATCACGCGCTTCCTGCACGGCTCGCCGGCGATTCCCGCGCTCTACGCGGCGCAGTCGGGCTACAAGATCATCAACGCGATCGGCGTCGAAAACATCCGCGAGAAGAACATGCGGCAAACAAGTTACCTGATCGACCTGGCGGAAGAAGCGGGGTTCCGGGTAACAAGCCCGCGGGATCCCGCACAACGCGGTGGAACTATCACGGTTGCACACGAGCACGCGGGAGCAATTACAAAAGAGTTGATTCGCCGCGAATTCATTGTTGATTACCGGCCTGGCGCGGGCGTTCGTATCTCACCGCATTTCTACAACACTGACGAAGAGCTTGAGCTTGTGATTGCGGAGA
>DATNJO010000706.1:0-2502 GCA_035603895.1 Pyrinomonadaceae bacterium | reverse complement strand
AATGTCAGAACTTCCTCGCAGACTCGTGTCGCATTTGCGCCGCTTCATCGGCAATCGGCGGGCGCATAAGCGTGTGCGCGCGAGGTTGAACTTCACGCTGAGCCTTTCGGATCCGCGCGTTAACACCAACGGTTCACGTCGACTTCCAACTCTTGATGGACACACGCTCGACGTCAGCACGACTGGCCTTGCGCTGATAGTTCCGGCAATTCGCATCGGAGAACACTACCTGGCGGGTTCAGACCGCTGGGTCTACGTGAAGCTCGATCTGCCGGCTGGTCCGGTCGAGATGAAACTGGCGACTGTTCGTTACGAGGCTCTCGACGAGACCGGCGAAGAAACCGGTTACGTGATCGGTGCTCGCATCATAGAGATGGCCGATGCAGACCGAGCGAATTTTGACGCGTATGTAGCAAAAATCCTCAACTAAAAACCAGCGACCCAAAGGCTTCGGCAACGTGAAAGTTTGGTTCCGGCGTCCGCGTCGGACGCCAGGCGAGATATCGATCCGGTGCTTCGGGACCGACACAGCGGAATAGGTTTACTAACCACAGATCTTTAGGATTTGGTTTTGGGATCGAGGCGCTCCACGGAATCGACAGCACAACTTTTATCCGTGTTTCCTCGACCGTGGCCGACACAGACATTCCAGATTTGTAGTCCCAATCGGTAAGCCTGCCCTCGCTAGCGAGAACAATTCCCAAGTCCACCCACTCTCCGGTTGGCGCTGCTTCAAACTCAAAATAGCGCGACGGATTCTCCGGATTTGGCGCGACGAAGATCTCGCAAACATCACGATCCCACAGACCCAACGTTTTACGGTTCGTCTTCGGCTCAGGAGACACGATTAGCGGTTCGTGTTGATTGCCCACGAAACGCACGTGCAGCGCCTCATCCGACCAGCAAATCCGCACCTCAGCCTGGCGCTCGACGGGCGCGGGCTCGCCAGACCAGAGATGCGCAATGGTTACGGGCTCGCACTTCTGCCAGATCGCACTTTCGAAATCGTCCGTGTTAGTCCGTGTGCTTATATACTCTGCAAACATTTGTCGATTAATTCGTTCGGATTTGAACTCGTAAACACGCGGCTCGCCGTCGCACGCTTGCCAAACTTCTGTAGCAAAAACTCCGACTCGTCCGCGACCCCGCCCGTTTCCGTCAAACAGCCAATTATCTTTCCTTCATCGTGCGCGATCGTAAACTCGTTCAACGAACCCATCGCGCCCGCAACGAACAAAACAATCTCGCACGAGCGCACCAGCACCACGTTTCGTCCTTTCAAGCCAAAGCCCGTGTAGATGATCGTGTCGCACGCGTCCAGCGGCAAATGATAAAGCTCGCGGTGCTCGAGTTCGTTGCTCGCCGGTGAGATGCCGACGTGAAAACAGCCCGCATCGTGCGCGGTTTTTCCGACGACGTAAACCAGTCCGGTCGTTGCGCCGGTGAAGAGCACCACGTCGCGTTTGGCAATCGCATTTGCGAGTTGCTCCGCCTTCTCGACCAAAATTCTGCCTGAATCCAGACGCGCGCTGTCCGGCGCGGCCGATCCCATCACTCCGAGTTTAGTTCGCATAGTTGAAGTTTCCTGACGTCACGATCCCACCAACGCTGAGTCAGAAACCACGCCAGACCCGGCATAAGAAAAAAGATTCCGATCCCAATCGTAACCAGACGCGGCGAAATCTGAAATCGATCGAGCAGTTCGCCGGTCGTGTAATTCGACGCGGCCATCGTCAAGGTAAGCAAAGCCAACTCCGCTGCAAAAACTCGCCCGCGAAACTTGTCGTCCACGCCGCGTTGCAACAACACGGTGGAGAACACCCAAAGAATACTACCGCCGCAATGCGCCACGCCGAGCACGACAAGGGCAAACACAAAACTGGTCGCGCTGCCGAAAGCGGCATAAAACACGCCGGCGATGAGAAAAGCAATACCGATCCACGCCTGCATGCGTTTATCGACTTCACCGGCCATGCGCCGCGCCACGATCGGCCCGACCGCAGTACCAATACCGCGCGCTGCGAAAAGCACGCCGATTCCCGTCGCCGCGCTCTTACCGACCGGAAAGATCCGTTCTCCAAAAACAGCTAACAACGTAAGTATTCCGCCGCCGATTCCCCATGCCGGTTTGACCAGCAACAGAGCGAGTACCCGCGGGCGATCTTTAACGTAGCGAATGCCTTCGATCGTTTCGGTGATGCCCAGCGCGCGTCCGACCGTGAGCTTCTGCCGTTCGCGTTTACGGCGCTTCTGGACGCGAATGCTGGCAATCAGCGCTGCGGACAACAGGTAACTCGCGGCGTCGAGAATAAAAGCGGCGTCCGTTCCAAACCAGCCGGTTATTAACCCGCCTATCGCAGCGCCGAGCGTGAGCATGACCGACCACGTCACCGACGAGATCGCATTTGCCGCGACGAGTTCGCGATCTTCAACAATGGAGGGAATCGCGGCCGTCTTGGCGGGCTCGAAGAAAGTCGAGAGTCCGAGTTGGCAGACCGTCAG
>DATNJO010000705.1:0-2468 GCA_035603895.1 Pyrinomonadaceae bacterium | reverse complement strand
TCCCACCTAGATAATATTGCGCCATTGCCAACTGATTACCGCTTCCATCAATGGCCAGCAACAATTCCTTCTCCGCTTCGTCGTAACGGTTGAGACGAACGAGGCACAAACCAAGATACATGTGTCCCGTCGGCAAGGAAGTATTACGCTTCAAAGCCTCGCGCAATTGCTCTTCGGCTTCGCCAAACCGCTTCGCTTCGAGGAACGCAATCCCCAGGTTTAGCCGTGGACCATACGAATCGGGATTGAGTTTCACGGCGGCTTTAAGAGTCTCGATCGCTTTGTCCTTGTGACCGAGCTTCAGGTACTGCACGCCCAATTCGTTAAGGGCGAGTGGGAAATTCGGATAGAGTGCCACCGCCTCTTTCAGGCTGTCAGCCGCTTTCTCCGCCTCGCCAACACGCGCGTGCTCCAATCCTTTTTCAAACAACTTGCGGGCCTTCTCCGGCACTTCAGCGAGGGCTGCGTTCACTACACCCGCTTTGACCGTGGCACCACGTTTCTCTTGCAGGTGAATCATCACCGTGTAGCGGCGCGCGGTCGGAGGCAAGCGCGTGCCGCCCCGCGACAGGTTCAGGTCCGTGTCGATATAAACACTGTCGCGCGCCAGCTCGTAATCATTGCCCGCGTTAACGACTAAACTGTAGTTGCCAGGCATCAACGCACTGAAGATGAATGCTCCGCTGCTGTCAGGAATGACTGTGATTTCACCGCCTGTCGAGGGTTGCAGCTTCACGACGATCGTTCCTTCAGCCCGCCGGCCTGACGGAAAGAAAACGTAACCCTGGATACTGTGAATGCCACCGGTACCCGTGGACGACCGACCGTTTCCCTGACCTGAGACCGCCAAAGGCAACAGCAAGACACAAATGATTGCAAGTAAATAGACTTCAGAGCAGCCGCGACGAGACGTCAGACGTGGCATTGGAAAACCTCCTTGAACAACTCCTGAGGCTTGCAGATTTAACTCCTCGAAAGGACGAAGATCAAGCGAAAAACGACTCTGAAAAGAAAAAGGGAGAAGCGCGGGTCGGCGCCTCTCCCTATTAAACCGCGAGGCTGCTGCCTCAACGGAAGCTAAGTACTAGAAGGTGAACTTGGCGCCGAATCTAAATGCTGACGGAGCCTGGACCAGCAACGCCGAACCCCAGAACGGATTCAGAGTCGCCGGAACGCCCGTGACGCCACTATTGATCGAGAAGGTCTGGTCGAGAGTGACCGCGCGCTGGCTATTGAATACGTTGAACCAATCGCCAGTCAGACGGAGCTCTTTACCCTCACCAACGCGGATCGGATAGTAAACACCAAGGTCAAGATTCATCGTCGTTGGCGATCGGGTGCTACCGATGCTTTCGACAGTGTTCGGGAAGCCAGGCTCGGAAGCCGAGACCGTCGGAATGATTGCAGTTCCGCGGATCACGCCGAAGCCTTCGTTGTTGCCATAGATCGGATGCGGAACCAGTTGGTTGAACGGCACACCTGATTGCGCATAGAAGTTTCCGCTGACCAGAAGTTTGAACGGCGTGCGATAGCTGCCGTTGAACTTGAACTGGTGCGGCCGATCGTTCGGCAAACGTCCGTAAGTGTTATTGAGCAGGCTCTGAAGGTCGAACAACGAAGTGATGTTCGGGTCAGACTGTCCATTGTCATTACGGAACAGGCCTTCGTAGTTTCCGATCAAGCTGGAGAACACGTACGAAGCGATGAACTGGAAGTTATTCGTAAAGCGCTTGTTCGCCGAGATCTCGACTGCGCGATAGAAACGCTGTGCGCGGCCGAAACACTGCGGGGCGCGATGAGTTACCGGATCGCCAACGCAGGCTGCTTCTTCAGTCGTACCTGCGCCAATGCGGCCGGGGTTGAAGATGAAGTAGGTGTCGCCATCATCGAACGAACCGTCTTCGATGACGTTGACCATGGCGCGATAAACGCCACGAGCACCAAGCACCACATCACCACCAACTTCGTATTCGAAGCCGCCGGTGAACTCACGAATACTCTGCGGTTTCAGACCTGGATCGATCGGCGTAGCAGACGCGCCCAGGTTAGTCGCGCCGGTGCTAACGCCCGGAACGATCAGGGCACCAGCCGGTGCATTGATCGTGTTGACGTTGAAGTTCTTGTCGGTCTGTACGTCGCCGCCGCCTGCGCGAACGTTGACGTCCAACGGTACCGGAACCTCGATGAACTGCGCGTAGTTCACGAAGACCTTGCCTTTGCCTTTACCCGTGAAATCCCAGATAAAGCCAAAACGCGGCGCAGCATTGTCGTCAAAGTTGTTGAATTTCAGGTAAGTGCTGTTGTCGTTGCCGTAAGACTGCTGATAGTCCCAACGGACACCGAAGCTGAGCTGGAAGTTCCTGGCGAATTTCCAGTCGTCTCCGACGTAGAAGCTCTCGACGTTCGTGTAGGTCTCGCCAACGAGTTGGAAGTCACGAACGCGAGTGGTGTTTCGCAGCAGGAACGGC
>DATNJO010000704.1:0-3472 GCA_035603895.1 Pyrinomonadaceae bacterium | reverse complement strand
CCCGCTGGCAGATAGATCGCGGGAATTCCCATGCTGGTGGCGCCGAGCAGCAGCGCCGGCGTGGTCTTGTCGCAACCGCCCATCAGTACCACGCCGTCGACGGGATGGCCGCGCAGCAACTCCTCCGCGTCCATCGCCAGCAGATTGCGATAGAGCATGGTGGTCGGCTTGAGCAGCGATTCCGACAGCGAGAGCGCGGGCAGCTCGATCGGGAAGCCGCCAGCCATCAGGATGCCGCGCTTGACGTCGTCGATCCGGCTCTTGAAGTGCATGTGGCAGGGCTGCGCATCCGACCAGGTGTTGAGGATCGCGATCACCGGGCGTCCGGCCCATTCCTCCGGCGCGTAACCCATCTGCATCGCGCGCGAGCGATGGCCGAAGGCGCGCAAATCGTCCGGCGCGAACCAGCGCGCGCTGCGCAGTTGGTCGGGTGTTTTCCGGTAGTTCCTGTCCGGCATCGTGTCACCTGATCGGGAAGTTTGAGTCACGTCGAATGAAGCGGATTAGACACGCATTGCCGCGGAGCACAAGGCGCGTAACTTTTGTTCTTTGTGAGTTTGGTCGAAACCGATTGCGCGGCGCGTAAACCGGAAATTCCTCAACTAACAAACCCGGAGAAGTATTCCGGCAACGCCCAATCCAGCATCGGAGAACGGAAGTTGGGCAGAAGCCACCACCTCGAACTTGAATAAGCGCTCGACCCATTGAACGAGTGCATCGACGGAATAGCGCCGAAAATGCATTAATGCAGCCCCGCTCCTGATGTCCCAAAGTTCGACGGACTCGGTATCAGGCACGTCGCTTCTGCCCTTCCGGACATTGAGGCGGTTCTCAAGATCGTGCTCAACGGACTGCACATCCTCGCCGGTGTGCATACAAATACCGCAGCTCAGCATGCCCCGTAAATTCTTCCAGTCCAGCCTTGCATCCAGCATCGACCGATCGATCGGCTGGCCAAAACTGCCGGTACCAACGGAAAGAAGCATCCAGTCCCCTCGTTTCATGACGGCGTGAAGATTTTCGAAAAAATTTACCTCGGCAAGGTCGAGGTTACCCAGGATACTAGTGCCATTAATGAATTTAGCGTGGCCCTCTAACCCATGAAGTATGTCCCGCAGAAAGTCAGATTCCCTTTCGAAGTCCGTGACTACTCCGAGTGACGTGGCGGAAAATAGCTTCATCCGATCCACCGCAAGCCTGCACATATCCTGGGACAAATCGACGGAAACGTACGTCAATGCTCCTCTCGAAAGATACGGCAGCAGGACAGTATCGACCAGCCCGTCTCCGGCCCCAAGCGAAAGGTAAACGCCGATCTTGGTATCCACCCCTGCAATAATAGATTCGTACATCCTCAAGACGGCTAAATCTGATTCCGCAGATGAAGCATCCTCGAGGGATTTTACCCAACGATCCGCGGACAACGGGTGACAGAAGCTCGCTCGTGTCGCCCACGTAACTGGAACGTAGCCAGGCTTCGCGATATCCAGACCGGGATCGACGAGCATCGACGACACTAGAAAACCTTCTTCAACGCCAACTCACCCGTGACGATCTTCTTCGTTTTATAGCCAACACCTACATCGACCCCGCGCAGTTCGGACCCTGCCTCGTCGAGTTCAAGAAACAGCGATCCGAACTGCAGCTTACCGTTGACCGAGTCCTGGAAATTCAGGAGAAGAAAGCGATCGTACAGACTGCCATCAACGGGAAGGGTTTCATCAACAAGCACGATGTCATCCTTTTTCCAGGTGAATCGGAATTCGCCGATCGCGCGATTCTCGTTCCACTCGAGTTTGAGGAAGACCGGATACTCGATAGGCCCCCCATCCGGCCCCATCGATTGTTTTTCGAGACCTTGCCAGACACCGCTGAGCTTTTGCTTTCTGGCGGTTGTTAATTTGTCGAAAACTCCCCCGTCGAATTTCTCATTGATTTGCTTTGCAGCCTCAGAGCCGACCTGGCCTTCAAGCCATGACTGCGTGAACGCACGTTGAAGGACTTGCGTGAGGTTGATATCGCGTTCGACCTTATCCGGGGACGGCGCCGGTTCGGTCAGATTATCCTGGGTTGCCAGGCTCTTCAGGCGCCGGAGAACACCCAGATAGACCTCGCTCTTTCGATCCAGAGGTTTGCATATTTCCAGATGGTTCGCAGCGACCGGAATCGGAACACCAAATCCACAGTCCGCATCTTCCTTTTTTACAACGAAGGCAAGCTTTGCCGTCTTGTATTTCTCATAATAAGATGTCGTCTTTATCTTCTGTCGGGTGGCGATGCCTCTGTACGAGTTGTTCAAATCTTCCAGCACATTGGAGCCTTGCTGCAGAATCTAGTCTGAAACAATCCCGGGGGCGAAGAATTTAAGAATATCGGAAAGGCTTGACCCGCTGTGAGGGGTGGCAAGGAATATGATCTGCTTGACGTTGGCCGCCACCTTTTGCCAGCCGTCATCGTCTGATTCCATGCCGCTGCGAAGAAGTTGCTTGGCTACCAGGCCCCCCAGACTGTGGGCCACGATTGCGATCGGGCGAGTGCCGATATCATTACCGGCGAGAAATTCCAGCGTTTCATAGGCCTGCTCGTGCAGGGCCGATTCTTTTTTGGCCCAGCGGGCAAAGATGCTCGCCTGGTATCCGAGAGTATAGATATTTGAGCTGGGAATATCTTTGGCAATCCACAACGGCCAAAACCCGCCTTCGGGCTCGGTTGAGCTGCTATTTGTCCAGGTGGATAAGGGGTCGCCCGTCAGTCCATGTACAAACAATAAATCCCAACTTCCGCCCGGTCCCGAAACCTTTCCAAATACAAAATCATCGATCATCACTTTCCCCCCAAAAGCGCATAGTTTAATCGCATCCGGTAAGCGAGCTTGCAAGAAAAATGCGACCTTAACGAGCTATCGCCTGGAATGAGCAAGACGGAGCCTTCGGGTTGGACTGATCGTGTTCGAGCAGAATCGGATCGGCGGAAGAAGCACCATCATCAGCTTTCGATGTTCGCCCATGGCCGGATCAACCTTCCTGTATTCTTGCCTCAACTGCCATTGAGATCAGCCGAACTCGACAGGTAATAATCGGTCCACGCCTTCGGCTTGGTCTTCAGCGTGCCGACCTTGTAGAGATGGTCGGCGAATTTCATGGTGCCCTGGGGCTGCAGATTCCACTCCATCATGCCGGGCTCCTTGAGCCAGGCCAAAAGGTCTTCCGCGCTGGTCTTGTCGCCCGTGACTTCCTTGTAGATCTCCACCGCCGCCCTGGTATCGCTGCGGATCAGGTCGTGCGCCTCCTTGGTGGCGTCGCGCACCGCCTGGACGATCTTCGGGTTGGCGTCGGCGAATTTGGTGGTGGTGAAGAACTGCGCCTGGCTCAGCGGGCCGCCCATCACGTCGGGCGAGCTCAGCACTACATGCGCGCCCGGCACATTCTTCAACTCGAGAAACGTGAATGGCGGGATCGAGAAATGGGTGTGC
>DATNJO010000703.1:0-10794 GCA_035603895.1 Pyrinomonadaceae bacterium | reverse complement strand
AGTCTTCGCGTCGAGACACCAAACAACGCCGCGGTCGTTCACGATGTAGAAATACTTTCCATCGGTGACGGGTGTCGGTACGTCCGGCCCATTAGCGGTGGACCAGAGCACGTGCGAACTGGTGATGTCGCCGCGTCCGCCCGCGCGCAACGCCAACAGCGGTTTCACGCGCGTCGGCGCGTAGATGACTTCGTTGAAAACGATCGGCGAAGCGACGATGCGGTAGAACGGATTGTTGTCAGGATTGAGGCCATTTGCGCGCCAGAGTTCCTTGCCGTTGGCTGGATCGTGACCGGTGACGCAGTCACCGCCCGTGATCACGATCTCGGTGGTTTTGCCGTAACGAAGCAATGCCGGGGTTGTGTAGGAATCGGGCGATTCACGAATCGCGTTCGTCGCGCGGTCCACTTTCCAAAGCGTCTTGCCGTTCTTCTTGTCGATCCGCATCACGTACGACGGATCGTCAGTCTTCATCCCGTGAAGCACTTGCACGAACAGTGAATCGTCATGAAGCAGCGGCGACGAGGCATAACCCCAATTTAATCCAAACTCGCCGTACTCTTTCTGAATGTCTCGGGACCAGAGTTCCTTGCCGGCGAAGTCGAAGGCTTTAAGAATGCCGGTGCCGGTCATAACGTAAACCGCGCGGCCATCGGTCACGGGTGAAGGCGACGACATGTTCTGCTTGCGCATCTTCACGTTGCCGCCGCCGAGTGGTTGTTTCCAAAGCACTGCGCCTTTGGTTTTGTCGATACTCCAAATGGCGATATTGTCGCCGTCGGCGACGTTGAGGAAGATACGATCGCGCCAGATGATGGGAGTGGAACCGCTGAAACCCGGCATTGAAACTTTCCACACGACGTTTTCTTCGGTGGTCCATTTCACCGGCAGGTTCTTCTCGGCACTGACGCCGTTGAGACTTGGCCCACGCCATTGCGGCCAGTTTTGCGCGTTGGCCACTGATAACGACAGCAAGAAGACAACCAGAGTACCGAGAACACGTTCCCGCATCTTCACCTTCCTCCTGAATTGTAAGTTTTGAGTTCAGCCTTTAGGCTGCTCTTCACACGGCAAGCTAAAGCTTGAACTCTACCGAATTACTCTGCACGCAGCGCGGGCAGTAATGGCGATCGTAGCGCAGCCAGTGTAGCCACGAGCGATGCGATTGCGCCCGAAACCAGCACGGCCAGCAGTAACAAACCAAGCGAGACGTTTGGCAACCGCCCGCCGCGTTCGAAGAACACCGGAGCAATTGCGAGCAGCGCGCAAATCGAACCGATCGCTACGCCGCAGCACAACATCAGGACGTTCTCGCTAATCACCATCACTGCGAAGTGAGAAGAGTTATACCCTACGGCGCGCAACAGGGCCAGTTCTCGCCGTCGTTCGAAGACGTTACGTAGCAGAACAGCGGCCATGCCCAACGTGCCGAGAATCAGACCGAGGCCACCGAGCAGTTGGAAGGTGGATAGGTACGTGTTTTCGACGCGGTGAAAATTTGCGAGCCGTTCGGCTGTTGATTGCGTGTCGAAGCCGAAGTCGGAGAGACGATCTTCGAGCACTGAGGCAACTTGCTGAGATTTTGTTTGCGGCGTGTCCAGCAAGAAGAAACGATAACCCTGTGCTTCCGGAAACAGCCGTACGAAATTCTTGTCTGACATCAGCAGTTCGCTTTGGAAGATGCTGTCGGAAAGTGCGCCGACGATCCGCAGGCGCAGCAGTTGCCCGTTATGATCGATGACGAAATCGTCGCCGACCTTTAGATGTAAGACGTAGGTGAGGGAATTGGCATCCGTAATTACCGGGATTGCTCCGTCAGGAAATTCGCGATTCAAGAGCACCCACGGATTTGTTTCGTTTGGCTCGATCGAGCTTTGAAATGTGAAACGATTGTCGTCGACGAAGCTGGCGGGAGGCGCGATGATTTTGGGATTGCGCGGTTGGTAAAGGTTGAGACAACTCGTGTCGTCACCCGGACGAACGCGAAAGTTTACAAACTTCAGATCCTGCAAGACGGCGGCATCGTTCGTGGTGTTGAGATTCAGTGCCTCGCGTCCCGCGGGCGTGTTCGCGTCGTGAACGATCGGCAAAAGGGATTCGGCAAATAGCGGAAAACCACCACTACCGGATTTTCTATCTGCTGCGGCCGAACCGCTGCGCCGGAACGCATCTACCGCGACAATGATGAACGCGGCTGAGGCGATCAGCGTCACGCACAACACGGTGCGGCTCGGGCGATAAGCGGCGTTGCGAAACCCCAGCAACCAGATGGTCCACCAGCCTGTACCCTGAATCGATTTCCTATCCTTCCGCTTCAACCACGCAGACAAAAAGCAAACACTCGCCACGAGCAACACAACGCCGCCACCAAAGAACCCGGCTACCTGCGGAATCACATGCAACGCCCCAACACCCAACAACACCAACCCAACCACTGTTGCCCCGATCCCGATCCAAAAAATCCGTGTTCCCTTTGGGCTCTCGCCTAACATCAACCCTCGTGTAGATGAAGAGCCCAACTTTCTCAAAGTTAGGACCACGCAAACGACAGCAGCCACTACACCACCCACTGCGCCAATCAACATCGACTGCCACGATACGTGCAGCACCAACGCCGTGGTTCCGACAGCACCAACCCACCACGTTTTCAACCCGTACATCAACAGTTTCGCGTATCCGATCGCGCCGAGTACGCCGAGCAAACTGCCGATTATCGCCAGTAACACGCCTTCGGCGAGAAACAGCCATCGAATGCGCCCCGCGGAAAACCCGAGCGCCTGCAACGTTCCGATCTCTCGCAATCGTTGCTCGATGCCGAGCTTGAAGAAGAGTGCGGTTAACAAGAGAGCAGAGACGACGAGAAAGAAGCTGAAGTAGAGGAAGTACTCGCCGAAGTCCGTGGCGCCCCGCGATGCTTGTAATCCTTGTTCGCGGACGGGAACGATTTGGAAGCCCATCTGCGACGGTGAGAGCTTCTCGCGTAACGCCTTTTGGAAGGGATCAATTTGATCTGACGCAGGTTGCCCGTTATTGGATTGAAGGCGAATAGACGTCAGTTTACCGAAACGCGTTTGCCAGAGTTTCTGGCCATTACTCAGCGGGATGAAAGCTTTCGGCGTCGTTCGATACTGATGCCAATAATCTTCGTCCTGCCTACGCACACGCGCCAAGTCGATCGGAAACGGCGGATCCCAGTCAGACATGTTCTCGGATTCGGTGATGCCGGGATACGCAGGCACGAGATCGCGATCGGCTGCCAGGCCGGCGATCGGTGCAATCCCGCAGACGGCAAACTCTGCTTTCTTTGTCTCGAGCCGGCCGCCTTCCTGCCAGAGGTAGTATTCCAGCGTGACTATGTCCTCGAGATGAGCGTTCAACTCCCGTGCTGTCCAATCGTTGATAGTGATACACGGTCGTCCGGTGTACTGGTCTATAACGGAAGGTCCTCTTTCATGGGTGACGCGCATAAAAGGTTCGTCGTCAAGACCGGTGACGAGCGAATACGGCACTGAACGATCACCCAAACTAATGCTGTTGGCGAGATACGAAAGTACAGGAACTGTTTTTAGCGACGATGCGTTGGCGGCTTCTTGAGCTGCATTCGCGACTGTGTCGTTAATGATGTTGCTGCTGCTTTCGAGTGAGAGCACTTTTTGCTCGTCGAGAACGCGGAGCTTGAGGCCGAAATCTTCGAGCGTCGCTTTGTCTTTGAGTAGCGTCTCTATCTTGTATGAGAAGCCCACCTTTTCACTGTCGTCGATGGGTGACGACCGCGAGATTAAGAACGTGTTGACGTTTCCTGTCTGGTCCAACTCTTTCTGCAAAAACGGAAGCGAAACAAAAATCGCGCGCACCGGTCCTTGCTGTGGCCGTAGAGAAAATTCACCGAGCGAAGCCGCGGGAAGTACAGACTTCAGGTTGAGACGAATCGTCCGTCCCGGATCTTCTTTACGGCCATGAAGCGACTCGATCGGAATGTCAGAAGGCTTCTCGATGCGCAGCAGGATTGAGTCACCTGCGGTTGTTCCGAGCTCATGCGCCAGACTCTCGCTCAGTAGCACCTGGCGATCTTGTGGCGGCTCGACTGCCACGCCATTGAATTTCCAAAACCTTTCGTCAACACCGTAAACACGAACGTCTCCCGCGCGCCTGCGGCTCGGCTCGTGTGTGACCAATCCATCAAGCGCGATCAAAGGACAAGTGCCGCTGAGGATAGTCGGTGTAAACGTGCCCGGCTGAAGAATGTCTGTAGCTAATTGTTCGCGGAAGAAGCCGGTCGAGGCGACGAAATCATCAGTGCGGCCGAGTCGCTGCGAAACGAGATCGCGCAGACTGCCGCGCACTGACTCGCCAATTAACAACGCGCCCGTCAACACTGCGACGGCAATCGCCACGCCGAGTACGACCACCAGATTAGTTTGCCAGTAGTAAGCGAGACTGCGCTGTATGAGACGGCCGGTGCGCATTACGCGGGTTCGAGATGTTGATTCTTGAGTTCGAAGCGCTGGGGGAAACGAGCCGCGAGATCGGTGCTATGAGTAACGACGATCAAAATTGTGTTTGCCTGCCGGTGAATGTCGAGCAGCATTCCTGCGACGACTTCAGCGGATCGTTGATCGAGGTTACCGGTCGGTTCGTCGCAGAGCAGCAGTCGTGGCTTCATGATGAGCGCACGCGCGAGTGCGACGCGTTGCTTTTCGCCGCCGGAAAGCTGCGACGGGTGATGAGCAAGTCTCTCTTGCAAACCAACCTGCGTTAAAAGCTCGCGTGCGCGTTCTGTTACCGAGCCGTTTGGAGACGACACCAGCGTGGGTGTCAAAACGTTTTCGATCACCGAGCATTGCGGCAGCAGGCAATGGTCCTGAAAGACAAACCCGATGCGTTGATTACGAAAGGCCGCGAGTTTTTTCGCGTCTAGCAGAAACGGGTTCTGATCGTCGAGTGTGACTGTTCCGCTGGTCGGCGTTTCGAGCGCGCCGATCATGTAGAGCAACGTGCTCTTGCCACTGCCCGACGGACCCATGATCGAGACTGCCGAACCTTCGGGTAACTCGAGCGACACATCGCTGACAATCTTCAGCGGGCCAGCGGGAGTCGGATACTCCTTTGAAATGTGATCGACCTTAAGCAACTTTGTTCTCGGCTACGGATGTTACGGATTGAAAAGCGAGCATGAGTTTATCGGCCATTTGCGCGGCACTGTAGTGCTGGCGCACGCCGCGAAAACCGTTGGCGCTCAACTGCTCCGCAAGTTCTTTGTTTTTGTAAACCTTCAGAATACCTTCCGCGAGACTCTGCGGATCGTCCGGTCTTATCAGAAGCCCGCCGCCAGTTTTTTCAACGATCTCGGTAAAGCCGCCGCGGCGTGGTTGGACCAACGGCACCCCGCAGGCCATCGCTTCGAGTAGCGACACGCCTTTCGGTTCGTCGTACGTCGCGGGCATCGACATCACGTCGAGGCTGCGTAGAAACGCGATCTTTTCTGCTCGATCGAGTACACCGCGATAATGAAACTCCTCACCAAGGTTCGCTTCTCTGAGTGTCTTTTCGATTTCGCGCAGGTACGGTTGGCCATCAGGCGCCATGTAACCCGCGACTTCCAACCGCGCTTCGGGTAGTTCGCCGGATTGTCGCAGCAGTCGATAAGCTTCTGCCAGGACGTGCAATCCTTTCTCGGGCGCAACGCGTGCGAAAAAACCAATTGTGAATGTCCCGCTAGCGTGAGACTCGCGTAATTCAAAGCCGTGGGGATTGATGCCCAAGGGTACGACGCGAATTTTTTCAGCGGGAATGCCCAGGTAGTTTGGCATGAACTCGGCGTAGTATTCGCTCACTGAAAGAAATAGATCGACATCATCCAACTGCCGGCGGATCAGATCCATCGCTTCGCTGCGATACGGTTCGTGTAGTCCACCAAGAAAAAGATCTTCACCCTGAAGCGTACAGAGCACCGGGCAATTCAGCGCTTCCTTAAGCGGTCGAGCGAGCGCGATCAAAAGCGTGTACGGCAGGTTGACGATATCTGGTTGCGGCAGTTGCTTTACCCACTCAACCATCTTCTGAATCTCTTTGCGCTGAAACCCGTCTTCGCCACGCAGCACGGACACAGTCATCTCGCCGAGCATCTTCGGATTCACCGAGATTGATTTGCGCGACGCAAGGCTCAGGGCTGCTTTCGAGTCCCACAAGCGATCGAGCCACGCGGGAGTTTTGCGAAAGAACGGAACGTATTGTTCGAGATAAGCGCTGATGCCGCCCAAGACGACATGGTCGTCGCTGACATTTGGCTCGTCGGTAAACGTCGGCGTGTAAACCGGCAACAACAGCACGTCGTGACCGCGCGCGAGCAATTCGGTAGCCATAGCGTTGTCGCGCAGGCAACTGCCGCAATACATCCGGCCGGCCCCACCTGTGAGATACAGAATTCTCAACGCGTCCCTCAGACGGCGACAGCGTGTTGGAAGGCGCGCCGCCCGTAAAGATGGTCGAAGAGGTTGCCTTCGTGGGGTTGGTCCCAACTGACTTGATTGGTTGGCAGTGGTCCAACGTTGAGGCGATCGATGTGCGGCGAGTTTACGAGTGACTGAATCAGGTTTGGATCTTCAGTGATCGCCGTCACGACGAGGCTCGGGCTGAGTTGTGACAAGAGCTGAGCTTGTGGAACTTCCACTACGGCGGCGTAGGGGAACAGAAATTCTTTCCCAGCCAGCGGATGATCCACTTCGCAACGAATGACTGTCGGCGTCAAATATGAACAGTTGTTCCAGACTGCGAGCCGATCGCTGTCGCGATGCGTAGCCGTGACGTCGCGTGCGCCGGGTTCGAGCAGACCCTGATCGATCATCGCGTTGATGCGGGTAGCGATCTGTGGATCTGTAAACGGCGCGAGCTTAGCGTCGGGATCTTCAGCCGCGCGTGGAACGATGCGCGCGAGTTGTTCTGCGAGTGCTTCGCTAATCTTGTCGGCATGGCGTGGCACCCAAACCGCGGATGCATTCACACACGAACGCCCGCCGTTTTCAGCAATCGAAGCGACGAGCACGTCGAGATACTGTTCCCAGTCGTCGATGCAATCCTCACCAATGATTACCTTGCTGTAACCTGGACCATGAATCTCAATTCGCGGATCGTTCGCCCAAACGGACGTGGTCGAACTGTCGCCAAACAACAGCGAGCGGCCGCAGTTTCGCAAAATCTCACTCGCACCTGCGTGATCCGTCGGGTAGAAACTGAAAGCCTCCTGCGGTGCGCCCGCTTTGATCAACGACTGAATGATTCGATACGGCGTCCATGGCTCGGCACTGCCCGGTTTCAGCACAAGCGGAATGCGCAACGCGAACGCGGGGATCCAAAGCGAATGTACGCCAGGCGAATTGTTTGGTAGCACGGCGCCGAGTGATTGCGTGCGCGGGAAGAAGCTCAACGTGCGGCCGTCGAGTTTGCCGAAGCCGCGATCGAGAAGTTCCCAATCGATCCCGCGCGTCAGGCCGTTGAGCACACTCTCCATATTGGCAAACATGCTCTTGATCTTCAGCATGTTTCGTTCAACGAGAACGTGCGGCAGACCGGTCGTTGCAGAAACCTGGCTGATGTAGTCCGCCGGATCTTCAGTGAAAATTTCCGCGGCTCGCGTGCAGATGTCGACGAGTTCGCGAGTTGTGAGTTTTTGTAACAGGGATTTGGGTATGTCCTGCTTGCCGAGGTCGCGACGGATTAAACCCGGATTGGCTTGGCTGACTTCGACGAAGGGTTCACGCGTGCGGTGATGCACGACGCGTGCGACGTCAAGACTGTAATAAGGATTTCCTTGTCGAAGTATTGGTAGCTGGATCAATATACACCTTCCACTACGTTCGCTTGCAGCTTGGAAAATGGCCGCACGTTTCGCACGCCGTCCCACGGATACTGCTCGCACGGCGGTTCGCGTTCGGCTTCGTCACGCTCCAGAAAACGCGGCATGAAAAACTCTTTCGTCAACGTCGTCAAACGCACACGGCCTGTCTCGCCATAGCCAACAATTCTATCAGGCTCCTCCGGATCGACCACCTCCACCATCGCTCGCGGCTGCGGCGGGTAATAGATGATCGCAAAGTTGTCTTCCGGAAGTCTCGGTTTATGTACGGCCAGACCCATCAACGTGTTTCCATAAGTCGGAGCGAAGTACGCGCCTTCGAGCAGTTCTTCGACCGCGAATCGATGAAACTGCGGTGTCATTTCCGTGCCGCCGCAAAACACACCGGTGATGCCGGCCTTCTTCAACGAGATCTTTTCGCAGAGCGCCTCCAACAATTTGGGCGTCGTGAAAAGACAACGAATATTGTCGTGCGCGCGCAGCAGCGTCAAACCCTGCTCGACAACGTGTTGCTTGTACTGTTCGGCCATCTTTGGTTGGCCCATCTTTAGCAGCTTGATGACCCAGCGCGGATCGAGATCGACCATGAAACAGATCCCGCCGCGATGTTGCGCGAGATGTTCGACTGCCAGACGCAAACGCCGCGGACCGGTTGGTCCAAGCGAAAGCCAATCCGAGTCGCGCGGAAAGAACTCATCTGGAAGGGTGTCGCTGAAGGCTTCGTAATCGATACGAAAGTCGTCGATGTTGATACGTGATTTCGGTACGCCGGTGCTGCCGCCGGTCTCAAACGTGTAGACCGGACGATTGGCAAATCCCTTCGGCACCCAACGCCTCACTGGGCCACCGCGCAGCCATTCGTCCTGAAAAAAACCGAAGCGTGAAAGATCGTTGTAGGTTTGGATCTCTTTGCGCGGGTCCCACGAAAGGTTCTTAGCAAATTCGAGCCAGAACGGACAGCCGGTTTCAGGGTTGAAGTGCCACTGAACGACCTCTCGCACCCAGGCGTCGAGCTTTTCTTTTAACGTCAAGGAATCGTCTTCTCCGTTTCGCGTAGGAAATCATTGAACCGTGGGTCGGAGCGCAGTTTCATCAGATGTGGATCGACGCGAACGAAGGTAAAACCGACTGCGTGCTCGCGCTCTGCCTGGGCCAACCAGCGAAAGGCGCTGTCGAAGTCATCCAGCAGCGTGTAGATGATGGCGATCTCGTAAGCTGTGACCCAATTCTGATTTCGTTTCGCGATGATCTCTTCGAGAATCGCGCGTGCTTCGTCACGCTTGCCGACTGCCGCGAGCACGTGCGCGCGCTTCGCGTGCGTGGTTGGCGTGTCGCCGGCAAAACTGCGTTCCTGCTCGAACGCGCCAAGCGCTTCCGAGTGCATGCCTTTCAGTTCGTACGCCCAACGCAAGATCGTGTGCGCGGCCATCGCGCCGGGATCGAGCTCCAACGACTTCTTGCACTGCTTGACTGCTTCGTCAAACTTACCGGCGAGGAACAACACGTTGGCGACTGCCGTCGCGATCACTGCGGACTGCGGCGTGATCTGTCGTGCGCGTTCGATCTCAGCGTAGGCTTCATCGTGGCGGCCCATGGCCGAGAGACTGTAAGCATACCAACGATGGGCTACCTGATTACCCGGCTTAAGTTGAATCGCCTTGCGCAGTTCGCGTTCCGCATCGATCCAGTCGCGATCGTAGTGCAGCCTGACGAAGCCCATCGAGGCGTGCGCTTCGGCAAGATCGGGATCGGCTTTAACCGCGCGCAGTGCGGATTCTTTTGCGCGCTCCCACGCTCCTGCGGGCGGGGGTTCGACGTACCAATTGAGCAGCGCATAGCAGTCCGCGAGTTCTGCGTGCGCGATCGCGTACTGCGGATCGAGTTCAACCGCGCGTTCGAAACGCTCGATGGCTTGACGCAAACCCTCAGCGGTTCGCCGGGTCGAGTAGTAACGACCGGCGGTGTAAAGCTGTTTTGCTTCTTCGTTCTCGCCTGCTTGCGTGTCAGGCGCGGGGTTGATGATCTGCGTTGTGACCGGCGCAATGTGCTCGTGGCGTTTTCGTTTTGGCTCACTTGCGGCCGCGCGCGCGACGACTTTGCGTCCCGCCGCAGGGTGACGCAGATCGCGAAGTATTGCTTCAAACGCGGGGTCGCCGCGCAGCGAATCCCATTGTGGTTCGACGCCGAGCCACACGATCCACGCGTCTCTGATCGAGTAAGCCTGCTGGAGCAGGTCGAGTGCACGCTCGCGTTCGCCGAGATGCAGGTGAATCAACGCACGGAGGTACGGCGAGACGTATCCATGGACCATCATCTGCGTGAGACGTTCCAACACTGCCTGCGCTTGTTCTGGTTTTCCTGCGGCGGCGTACGTTGCACCCAGCCCGGCGAAATAAAGTTGTCCGCCACCGGAAAGGTCCAACGCCTTCTCGGCTACCTTGACGGCTTCGTCTGTGGAACCGGCGTGCCGCAGCACCCACGAGTATGTGATCAGGCCGTAAGGGAAGTCGGGTGTGGCATCCAGCAGTGCGCGGAATGTAGCGATCGACTCATCGAAGCGACGGGCCTGGTAGTAACACCAACCCAGCGCCTGGATCACTGCTGGTGAAAGCGGATCGAGTTCGCGCGTGCGCAGCATCTGCTCGATGCCTTCATCGTACCGGCCTTCCATCGTCAGATGAAACGCGTACCAGTTGTGCGCGGTCGCATAGTTCGGATTGATCTCGAGTGCGCGGCGGTGCTGGCCTTCGGCCACGGCCCAGTCGAAATCGTGGCAGACGGTCGCAAACCCGAGTGCGGTGTAAGCTTCGGCGGAAGTTGAATCGAGTTCGACTGCCTTCGCGGCCGCCTGTTTGGCGGCGGCGGATGCCTCCGCAAACGGCTTGATCCCGAAAACGCCGATCCAGTTGTAGTAATCAGCGATGCCGGTGTAGGCCAACGCG